>JADGRF010000314.1 GCA_017881055.1 Sandaracinaceae bacterium | reverse complement strand
TCCGCAAGCTTGTCTAGGTCGAGCGCGTGAATGATTGGGAGAACGCGATCCGCGATCAGCAGCCGGCGCTGGCAGGCCTTGCCCGTCTCGCAGAAGTCGTCGATGGCGAACGCGACCGGCTCTGGCTTTTGCGCGAAGGCAGCCGGCGGGATCGTCACGGCGATCTCTTTCGGCGGCGGCAGGAGCACGTTCGACTCGCACACGAAACGATACGGCTCGTCGTCGACGCCGCTTGCCGGGGGCGCGACGGCCTTCGAAAGCGATCCGTCGATCGGAATCAGCTGCGCGCCAGCCGAGTCGATCATGCCATCGTTGCAGCTGACGCTCGCGTCCGTTTCGCCAGTGCCGGCGTCGTTTCCGTTGCTGGTCGCGGTGTCGCAGCGCTGGATCGGCAGGCGCAAAACCGCGTGCGCATCGGGAAGCGCCAGCAAGAGCGCGTCCTCTTCCGGAGTCAGCACCATGTCGACCGGACCGTGGGCCAGCGCTGGCAGGCTGGCACCGCCGGGGAGCTGAATTGGCACGGTCTGGAGCGTCGGGTCCTCACCCACCGCGAGGCGCAAGAACGCTCGCGTGCGCAGCACCGTGATGTCGCGCGAGCCGAAATTCGCAACGTACGTCTGATTCGGATGGTTGCGAGGCACGGCGATGGCCGAGGGCAGCTCTCCCACCGGCAAGAGCGTATATCCGGGAATGTCGCTGCGGCTGTCGAGCACGCGCTTCGCCTCGAGGTCGACCGCGCCCACTTCACCGTGGCTCGTCTGCGTCACGAGCGCGTGCATGGAGACGTTGGGCTTGTTCACGCCCTCGTTGCCGTCGAGCAAGCAGCGCGAGAACACGACCGGTTTCGGTGCGCCCGAGCCGTTCGTTTGAATGCACACGAAGGCCACTCGACCAGGCCGGTTGAAGCTCGGCGGCTGTGGCGGTGGGCTCGCACCGCCGCAGCCAGTTGCCCAGAGCACGCTCGCAACTGTCAGCGCGACAGCACACAGCTTGACCATGCGCGTCATTGCAACTCCTCGATCAGCTTGCGGTGACCGAGCGTGGCCAGCACGAACGCCGAGGTCGGCGCGACGGTGCTTCCGGCTGCCGCGACCGTTCCGCCGAGGGTGTTAGCGTCCGCGATCGGCGAGAGATCGATCACGCGTACCACCGACGCACGAAAGTCAGCGACGTACAGGCGCTGACGTACGGCATCCAGCGCCACCTCGAAGGGGCCGCTCAGGTTGTGCACGATCGAGAGTACGGCTCCCGTATCGGCCTGCAACACGAAGATCTCGCGTGCGTCGAAACAGCTGACGACGGCCACGGGAATCCCTGCCAGCACGCCAGTCGTCATGCGCGACGGACCTTGGTCGAGATCCACGGCGAGGCGTGTACGCACGTGACCCGGCGCAACCGTCGCGTTCGGGTTCTGACCGATGTCGACCCAGAGCAGCGCCGCCGGATCACGGCTTACGACCAGCGCTTCACCGGGCGACGCACTCCGAAATGCCAGCGCGCGCGTGTCGCGGAAAATACTGATGCCGTCGAGCTGCAAGGCGCCGACGTTGTAGAGCAGCGATTGATCGGGTGCGGCTGCGATACCCGCGACGCCTACCCGCGCCAGCACCTTTGGCGAGGCTTGCGCGACACCGCTGGTGCGGTCGTACACGCTCGCGTACGCGAAGTGCGTGACCGGATCGAACGCAATGCCCGTCAGCTCCTGCGGCAAGTTGGCGAGCACGTCGGTGAGCACGGGGCCGTTGCCCGCACTCGCCGCCGAAGGCGAAAGGCCGTTGTCGAGGAACAGGCTGACCTGGCCCAGACGGTGCGCCACCATGACGAAGTCGCCGCCCAGAGGTATTTCGCCGCTCTTGGCGAGGTCCGCAGCCGATCCGCTCGTAACGGCAACCGGCTCGTCGGGCATGCGCAGCCTGCGTGCGTTCTGAACCGAGTCGCTGCCGCGCTCGTAGTTCAGAGCGCAGCGTGGTCGCGTGGCCGATTCACCGCAGCGCAGCACGTGGCTGCTCGTCTCGTCCACGTCGACGAAGGACAACGCATCGTCGGCGCGCGTCGGAATGTACAGCCGCTGACCACTCGTCGAGATCGACATGCCCGACGCGAACGAAGGAATCCAGACTTCGTCGGCGAGCACGTCTGCGGGCGCGATGATGCATTTGGCACCGGTGATGTTCACGCACTGCTTCGCGATCGATTTGTTCAGCTCGTCCAGGTCGTACGCCTGCACGGTGCCCGCGTTGTAGCGCAGGTCGAAGTTCGAGTTGACCAAGTAGAGGAAGCGCGCGGGCGTGGTGGCCGTGGCGGTCGACAGCCCGATGGCCACCGGGAAGTAGATGTTCGCCGCAGGCGGATCGTCCCCAGGGTTATCGAGATTGCAGGCGGCCGCCGCGAGCGCAAGCGCCGCCCAGATTGGCAAACCGAAGGAGAATCCTGACGCGCCGCGACGCATGGCGAGCGCACCCTAGTCGGTCGCTCGTTGGCCCGCAACGCATTCGTTCTTTAGCGGGCCAGCCTGCTTGGCGGACCGACGGGCGAGTGCTCAGTTCCAGGGATCCAAGACTTCAGTCTGGGAGGAGTGGCCCTTGCCCGCGGGCTTTTCCTTGGCACCCGGCTCGGCCGGGGGTTTCGCGGCCGGCTTCGCCGGCCTTGCCTTGCCACCCCCGGCAGCGGCCGCGTGGGGTCGCTCGGCTGCCGGCCCATGGGCCGGCTCCTGCACGACAGGTCGCTTCGTGAGCGCGACGCCGAGGTTGTCGCCGGTCAGCGCGGAGATCACCAGCGCCTTGTTCTCGTAGCCCGCGCTGCGCAGCTCGAGGTGCATCTGCTTGTCGCCCTCGGGCTTGCGCACGGCGTACGGAGTGTTCCCGACGAGTGCGTCGTCGATGTAGATCTCGGCGTGGCTGGGCTCACTCGTGATGGTGACCTTCGCTTCGACCGGTGGCGCGGGTGCCGGAACGGGCGCCGCCGGGGCGGCCGCCGCGGCGGGCTTCGCATCACCAGCTGCCGCCGGCTTCACTACGTTGGCCGAGGCGTCACTGCTGCCCTTGCCCGACATCATGGCGACAGCGCCACCGATCAGCACGACGGCGGCGATACCAGCGCCCACGAGTAGCGGCGTCTTGCTCTTCTTGATCCGAACATCGGACTGGCCGACGCTCACGCGCGCTTCCACGCCGCTGAGCGTCTGCGCGCTTCCGCTGCCCGGACGGTTCTCCACGCGATCCATCACGGCCCGCGGAGTGATGCCCTTCTCGACCGCGTCGAGATCCG
>JADGRF010000055.1 GCA_017881055.1 Sandaracinaceae bacterium | reverse complement strand
GCTAAGTCCGAAATCCTTGCGGTCAAGGGAAGTCTTCGCGGTGAAGGTCGGCGAAGCTCGCTGCGGGGTGGCGCTTCACCCGCTCGGCAAGCGTGCCCCACGCCGACGCAGCAGCTGCACATACGGCAGCACGACGAGCAGACCGACCGGCATGTGCCAGCGCAGCAGATGCGACAACTCGGCGCTCGGACAGTACAGCGCAAGCGCGAGGTTACCCGAGAGGCCAGCGACACCGACGGCGAGCAGCGCCGTGCTGCGCGCGCCGTGACCCGTGCGATCGAGCGCGCGCAGCCAGGCCAGCGTGAACACCGCGACCGAGATGCCTACGGTCATGCAGCCAGGAAGACGTGCGACGGCCGATGGATCCGGCGCCACCAAGCTGAGAAAGGGCACGAGCAGCGGCGTCAGGATCGCGAGCGCCGAGAGGCCACGCTGCAGCGCGCTACGCTCGAAGCGATGCGTCGGGCGCAGCAGCTCCGCGAGCGCGAACACGAGCACCGTTGCATACGCAAGCAGCGCCAGCTGCCGGTGCACGTTCGTGATGGAGAAGCCCGCGCCGCGAAAGCCCGCCGCCGCCACCAGCAGCATGATCCAAGTCGCCGCGAACGAGGCGCGCAGCCACGTCGGTCGACTGCGCAACCACGCGATCGCTCCGCGCTCCTGCGCCAAGCGCGCTTCGACAGCGTGCAGCAACAGCTCCAACTCCGGTGCATCCGGCGCGGCATGCGTGGGCTTCTTGGTCATTCACCCCCGTCATCGTTCGGGTTCAAGGCTTGCCGCATCACGAGGTAGCCGCGGTGCGCGCGTACTTTCACGGCTCCCAAGCTGGCGCCGACGGCATGCGCGATCTCTCGAAACGAAAGGCCCTGCATCCAGTGCAGGACGATGACCTCTCGTTGGTCGGCGGGCAGACCCGCAAGCGCGGCCCGCACGCGCTCCTCGGCGTCGTTGACCGCCAGGAAGCCTCTGTCGACGCGCGCTTCGGCGAACTCGCGATCGAGTGTCTTGTGTCGCAGCGTGTCGCGCAGGTACTGCCGGCGCGCGTTGACGGCGATCGTGCACAGCCATGGGCGCAGGCGCGCGTCGGACTTGAAGTCGTTGCGCGCGCGGTGCAGCAACAGAAACGTCTGCTGCACCAAGTCATTGGCTTCGTCGGGGCGGAGGTCGCGGCTCACCAAGCGCAGCACGAGCGGGGCATATCTCCGGAACAGCTCGCGAAACGCGTCGCGATCACCGCTCAGGTAGCGAGCCATCAGCTCTTCGTCCGTTGGCACCGCGGTTCGCCCTCACTGGCTGTTTGCGTCGCAGCCTTTGCCCTCCGAGGTTGGCAGGGCGCAGCCGCGAAACCAAGCACGCAGCGTGTCGAGCTCCGCGAGTGTGGGCTGCGGCTGACCGTGCGGCGGCATATGGGGCAGAAAATCCGGCTCGATCACCTGCGCCATGCGCTGAAAACGTAGGGTTCCGGGACCGAATGGCTGGCGCGTATCCTCGTAGCTGAGCAGCGAAAAGTGCGCGCCGTTCTTGGTCGGGTTCTGGTGACAGGGCTGACAGCGAGCCGCGATGATCGCGCCCACGTCGCAGGGAAAGTCGCCGCTCGCCGGACCCGCGGGGCAGCTTGCTGCATTCGCGGCGGCGTCGCTACCCGCATCGAGGTTCGAGGCGCTCGTGGATCCGGACGAGCTGCCCGCGCCGCAACCGACGTAAACGGTTGCAGCGCAGAGCAGCAGGCACGAGCTCGGGTGTGCGCGAGCGCTTTGCGCAATCAGCGGCACGTCACCGAGCCGGCGCCGCCGTCGGACTCGGCCAGATCACCCGTGCAGTGATCATCGGGAGCAAGCGGTGACTCCTGCGCGTGGTACAGCAAGCACGCCACGTGATTGCCGTCTTGCGTGCCTACGTTGAAACGCACGTCGTCGGTGGTCGCGGCGCAGCGCGCGTGGCACGCAGCGTCGTCGCTGTAGATCTTCGCGGTGCCGACGCAGAACTTGTCCACCAGCTGGCAGTATCCGTCGCAGGCTTTGCCGCAGACCCCGTCGCCGCCGGGCCCCGCGTGCGGACAATGGAGCGTAGCGTCTGTTGCCGCTGCTTTTGCGTGATACAAGCGGCAGCCCAGCGTGTTGCCCGAGGTATCCGCGAGCGTGCCGACGGGGAACGCCATGCATGCCGACATGCAGTTGGCGAGCGCGCTGTATTGCTGATGCGTCTTCGTGGCGTCGGGTGCGCCGCCGCCACTCGAACCGTCGCTGCCGGTGCAATTCTTCATGATCGCCGTGCAGTAGTCGCTGCACGAAGGCTTTCCCGAAGCTCCGCTGTCGCCACTACTGCTGCTACCTGCATCCAGCGAGCCACCGCCCTTGCTGGACGAGCTCTTGCAAGCGCTCACGGCCACGCCGAGCGCGAGCGCCACACAAACGACCGGTATTCGAAGAGAGTGTGTTCGAGCAATCATGATAGGTCTCCCGTGCGAGAACGTATGCGCGTGGGCGCGGGAAAGTTACTCGGCCGCTCTCGAATCGGCGCGTTTAGTGTGCGTCGGCACGGTTTATCCGCCGTCAAAGCGCCGCAGAGCTGCGTGGCTCACGCAATTGAGTCTCTGCGTGAATGTTCAAACCCACTGGCGTGAAGCTGACGCTCAGCGGCGCTTGTGCTCACGCCACTGTGCTCGCACTTCCGGAGTCGCGAGCTCGTAGCAGAGTGCGAGTGTGTCCACGAGCCAGTGAAAACGTTCTTCGGCGCTGAGCTTCTGCGTCACCGTGAACGCGATGAGATCGCGTTCTGCGATCCAGCGACTGCGAGCGCTCGCATCGGCGAGTTCGTGGAGCGGAACGGGCAAACGCGGCCCGAAGCCCTCGCGTTCGAGCCCGGCCGCTTCATGTTCTCGTCGGCATCGTCGATCACGATGTCCGGATCGAAGGTCATGCGCGGCAACACCGTGGAGCACGACCGCGAAGCCACCGGCGACCGCGTGGTGTACAAGAACTCGATCGCTGGTCTTGCCGCTGTCGCCTGTCAGCTCGCTCGGGAGCGGCGGGAACGGTGCCCCGACGTCCACGCCGATCGCTTCGGCTTCGCGGATGTAGCCAAGCGTCGTCGTGAACGTGGTGTGGCCAGCGCGCTGCATCATGCGCATGGGTTCGGTGCCCGCGAGCGCTTCCCACGTGATGCCCGTGCCGCGCAGATCGTAGAACGTGAGGTTCTTCGTCGTGTTGGAGTCGTCGAACAGATCCGCGCGCTCGACTTGAGCAAGGCGCAAGTGATCGCGCAGCGGCGTCGACAGCTTCTCAGGAATGCCGTTGAGCTTGCTCTGCGCTGGCAACTTCGCGCCGTCGATCACGCGGCCTGTCCACTTCGCGTCGTCGCCCATGCGTTGCAGCAACGGCTTGAGGTGCGCGTGGATCGGCACGCGGCGTCCCGCCGTCGTCTTCGTCGGCTTCGTCTCGCCCGTGCTCAAGTCGAGCGCTTGCGACACCTGCACGTAGCCTGCATCGATCTGCACGGCGGCCCACTCAAGGCCGAACGCCTCACCGGGGCGCAGGTAGAGATACGTCGTGATCGCGTACAGCTCGCGCCAGTGCAGCGGCACGGCCTTGCAGCTCATGAGCTTCGCGTGCTCGTTCGGAAAGAGCCACTGCTTGCCCTTGCGCGCTCCGCGGTCGGGCTTCGCCACACCGGCCGCGGGGTTGTCGTTGCGCACGCGCAGCCAAGACATTTGATGCTCGACATAGGCCATCTCCGCGCGGCACTGGCTCACGAGCTGCACCAGGTACGTGAACCAGGCCCACCGCTCTTCATGCGAGCTGCAGAGCTTGGCGGGTTCCAAGTCGGCCATGGTGAGTGGGCGCAGGCGTGGTCCGGCTCCCTCGCTCGCGAGCTTCGGCGGAAGTGCCACGGCCTGCGCGGTCACCGGTTGCGCGGTACGACGGTGAATCGTTCGCCGCACGTCCTTCCAATACAATCTCTCGCAAGGCAATAGATGAGCGAGCACGTCGTTGGGCTCGTCACTGTTTCGGCACCAACCTTCAAGTAGATCAACAAGCCTGACGCATGGTGGGTCCGACCATTCCTTGCAGGTACCGTAGGCGTCGCGGGGCGCTCGACTCATTCGACACTTCGCCTGAGCCCCGACACCGGAGTTGCCGGCACGGACGAATCGCGTCCCCGTGTTCGTGGCGGGCCTGGGCGCAGGTGCCGGCTGGACCATCGTGCGCGCCGCGAACGACGTGAAGCTGGACCTCGTGCTCGAGGTCCGCAGAGTGTTTGGGGAGCGCGCGTCCTTCATGGGCTCCGTAAAGCGCGCGGCGTCAAGCAGCGCCGCGCGCCTCGAGCTGAGCACCGATACCACGATCATCATGCTAGGTTTCGTGGCTCGCGGGCTGACGCTTTTTCCCTCGCGGCGCGCCGCATGCGCGGAACGTGTCTCACGAGGTCGACATGCACAAGAAGACATGGGTTTCGACGTTCGTGACGCAGCTCGCCGTGGTTTGCTCGGCCTGCGCGGCGCACAGCGGTCATGACACGGCCGGCCTTGGCGGAGCTGGCGGCAAGCCGGCTGCTAGCCACGACGCCAGTGTGCTCGATGGTGCCGCTCCCGATGCAGCTCACGGCGGCGGTCGCGACGCGGGTGGCGGCATCGCCACGGGCAGCGGCGACGCAAGCACTTCAAAGGGAACGGCAGGAAAGTGCGATGGCACGAGCGTGTGCACAGCTGACTACCCGTGCCAGGCGTTGGCACCCGGGTACACCTGTCGCGGTCAGTTCGCGGACTGGACGCCGACGGATTCTCCCTCGAGCTTCACCGACAACGGCGACGGGACGGTCACCGATACGCGGAACAAGCTCGTCTGGCAGCAGACCGTCGACGACAGCGGCAGCGGCGCCACCTGGGCCGGTGCGAAGGCCTCCTGTGCGGGACTATCGTTCACGGGTGCAGGCTGGCGGTTGCCGACCCTGGCCGAGCTGCAGTCGATCTTGGACTTTGGCCGATTCAATCCGGCGATCGACTCGACGGCATTCCCGAACACACCGACCGAAGCGTACTGGACGTCATCGCCGACTACCGCCTACGCGGCCAATGCCTGGCTCGTTTCGTTCTACGACGGCATGGCTTACTACAATGGCACCGACGCGCCTGGC
This sequence comes from Sandaracinaceae bacterium, assembly GCA_017881055.1. Lineage (GTDB taxonomy): Bacteria > Myxococcota_A > Polyangia > Polyangiales > JAFGIB01 > JADGRF01. Next base: position 4,658 of record JADGRF010000055.1, on the reverse strand, counting down.
TTCGTGAGATGCGTGCGCAGCAGCGCTGCGGTTGTCGCGTCGAACGGGAGCGGAGGCGCACCACCGGGGCGCTACACCTTCCCGGCCAACGGCACGGTTTACGACACGCGCACCAAGCTGACGTGGCAGCAGACAGCGGACGATCTGCACTATGTGTCGCAGCCCGATGCGCTCGCCGCGTGTGCGGGCCTTACGCTGGACGGTGGAGGCTGGAGAGCTCCGAAGGTGTCGGAGCTACTCACGATCGTCGATCCCACCGAGGGCGGCCCCGCAATCGATGGCAAAGCCTTCCTGAACGCAGCACAGACCTGGCACTGGTCGTCATCTCCTGACGTGCACTCCGCCGACACGGGATGGCGAGTTGATTTCAGCACAGGACTGACGCAAACCACCCCGAGCGGCAGCTCAAACCTGGTCCGTTGTGTTCGTTGACCGCCCCTAGACCTGAGATTCCAGGCGCTGCTACGAGCCAGGACCTTCCGCACTTTTGCGTACGCACTTGCGGCACGCAGGAAATCACTTGGGAATCCTGGTGACGGCAGGACCTTACATGGGCGCTGCGTGTTGTGACACCGGAGGCGCCGTGGCGTGGACTGGGAGAGTGCAGGCTCCGCACGTGCGCGACCGATTCCATGCGAGCCGCTGCACTCGCGCTGCACTCCTGGCGGCGGCGAGTTGGGCGGGATGTTGTCGCCAGTGCCGAAGAACATCTCGGCTGGCGTTTGCCCCGCGAACGCCGAGTGCGGCATGACGGTGTTGTGCTGCTCGACGAAGTACGCAACCAGGTTGCGCACCGACGCGATGGAATCGAGGGTGTTGAGGTAGAGCCACTGGTGCTTGAGCGATCTCCAGAAGGCTTCAATCATGGAGTTCGAGTACGTAACTTGGACTTGCGCCAGGACGTGAGCGATGCGGTGCTCGGCCAGCCGACAGGATGGCGACTCGTCGCTCGAGCCGAACGACTTCATGATGGAGGTCTTGCTCCGTGCACGACGGGTCTCGGAACCACACGACGCTGGGCATCGTGCGCGTGCGCCATGAGTGCAGGGTGGAGCGCGGTACGTGAAGCGTGGCCGGAGGCCGGCCACCTTGCGCGACCGACAGGCGCAGGCGTGGATCGTAGGAGCGCTGAGCCGGCGGTGTGGCGGTGGGCACGGCGGCGCGTGGCTAGCATGCGCGGCGCTCTTTCACTTCTTCGGTCTGTCACCGCGCTGGTGTTGCCCGGTTGGCCTTGGTCATGTACGATACGAAACGTTGTCTAAAAAGTAATCTAGACAGCGTTGAGTATCATGCTACCCGTCTCCTCCATTAAGAAGACCGACGCGCTCGTAAGGCTCGCACGCAAAGGCGTCGTGCGTGCCCGCGATCTCGACCGTGCGCGCATTCCACGTGCCTACCTGACACGGCTTTGCGACAGCGGTGTGTTCGAGCGCATCGATCGCGGACTGTACCGCCTTGCGGATGCGCCGGTCACCGAGCTGACTTCGCTCGCCGAGGTCAGCAAGCGCCTGCCGAAGGCCGTCATTTGTCTGCTCAGCGCGCTTCAGGTGCATGGACTCACGACGGAGGCCCCGCACGCCGTCTGGGTGCTCATCGACAATCGTGCTCGGACTCCAAGCCTCAGCCGTCCGAAGCTCGAAGTGGTGCGCGCCAGCGGAGCAGCTCGCGAGCACGGCGTGCAAACGCGCACCATAGACGGCGTGAAGGTTCAACTGACCACGCCAGCGAAGACGGTCGCTGACTGCTTTCGGTTTCGGCGACACGTCGGCCTCGACGTCGCGCTTGCGGCGCTGAAGGATTATCTGCGCACTCGACGCGGTAGCATGGACGCACTGATCGAGGCCGCTCGTGCGGACCGCATCTACGCATTCATGCGGCCTTACCTGGAGGCGCTCGCATGACAAAATCACCGCCCAAGGACGTGGCCGCGTCAGTGCGTGCTTGATTGCTGCGGCTGGCTCACGAGCGGAACGAGGATTTTCAGCTCGTGCTCACGCGCTATGCGAACGAGCGGCTGCTCTTCCGGCTCTCGACTTCGCAATACGCGATGCGCTTCGTGCTCAAAGGCGCTGCGCTGTTCACTGTCTGGACCGGCAAGCCCCATCGCGCCACCCGTGACCTCGACCTCCTCGGTTTTGGTGACCCAACTGAAGCGCATGTGCGCGAGGTCTTCTCCGAGCTATTGACGCTTGGTGTCCAGGATGACGGAGTGCGCTTCGATCGGGACACCCTGAAGGTTGGTCCGATACGCGAAGAACAAGCCTACGGCGGTGTACGCGTCGAGCTTGTTGCGCGTGTGACCAACGCTCGGGTTCGATTGCAGATAGATGTGGGTTTTGGAGACGTCATCACCCCGAGCGCCACCGAGGTCGAATTCCCCGCGCTGCTGGATCTTCCGGCACCGCGCATGCGCGCGTATCCGCGCGAGACGGTGGTCGCCGAAAAACTCGATGCGATGGTTCAGCTCGGCATGGTCAACACTCGGATGAAGGACTTCTACGATCTCGTGGTCCTTGCACGCATGTTCGACTTTGACGGCGAGCTGCTTGCGCGTGCCATTGCAGCGACATTCGAACGGCGCGGGACTCCGTTGCCGAAAGGGCTGCCGGTCGCGCTCACCCGCTCGTTCGCGCAGGACGCGACCAAGAAGACCCAGTGGACAGCCTTTGCGCGCAAAGCAGGTCTTCGGGATGCAGGCGACCTGGGTGACGCTGTGGACGCCATCGTCGTGTTTGCGAAGAGGCCGCTCGCCGCAGCCTCCTCGCCAGCCGGGCTCGTCGCCCGGTGGCCCGCAGGCGGACCATGGGAGTAGATGGGCCGGGGCGCGTTCGCTACGGGGCCGTCGGTCCCAGAATCGCTGGTGACTTCTGGTACTTGCGCGTCGGGGGTAGCACGTAGTCCAGCGGGATCGCCGGCTCCCACGGCTGCGTACGGAACCGGGCGTTGCAGGCCCCCGCAACCGTCCTGTACTACAGGCTTGAAAGCCCCCGAGGAAACTCCGGGGGCTTTTCTCGTTAAGGCCGGCGGGATCCGCAGTGGCAGGATTTCGGAGCGCACGTCCCAGCCGCCGTCGGTGCGGGGGAAGAGTTCCAGCCGCGAGCCCTTGAGCACCGTGGCTCGAAGGAACTCGCGCGTGGTTACCGGGTCGTCTCCGAACCGGCCTGCCACCTCGGCCGCGAGCTGAGCAATCTCGTCTGGACTCGGCGTGCGAGGTGCTTCAGGGCAGGCTGTGGCAAGGGCGGCGAGCTTGGCTTGGATGGCCTTCTTCTTGGTGGTCGCGGCTTCAAGGCTCGCACGGACTGCATCATAGGAACCCGAGGCCGCATCTGTCGTGGCGATGAAGTTCACGAGCCGGTTGATCTCGGACTCGACCTTCCCAAGCTCCTGGTGCAGGCGCGTCTCTTCCTCTCGCGTGGTCATCTGGAACGCCCCGAGCTGCTCCTGGATCTCCCGCTCAAGCTCTTGCCAGACCTCGGGTGACGAGAGCACCCGCTGGAGTGCGGCGGTAGCTGCCTCTAAGAGCATGTCCGAACGCAACGGCGCGTGATTGTCGCAGATGCCGCCTTCCCGAGCGCCACTGCATTTGTAGTAGCGATGCTTCGACCCGCCGGCATCACCCATGCGCGAGCCGCAGAGCCCGCAGAAGATCAACCCAGAGAACGGCTGTGTCGTGCGCTGTCTCGGTGCCGTGTACTCCGTGACTTGCTTGCGTCGCGCGATGCAAGCCTCGAAGAGTTCTTGCGGGATGATCGTCAGTTGAGGGCGCAAGTCGTGCAGCACTTCGTGGGCTGCACGTTTCACGTAGCGGCGTTTTCTCGTGGTCGGATCTTTGCGCCAAGATTTCACGCCGAACGAGAACTCGCCCAAGTAGGTGCGATTCGCGACGATCATCGAGAGCGTGCTCTTTCGCCAGTAGCGCTTTGCACTGGTCTTGGTGCCCGCACGGGGCGGCAGCAGGCCGGCCTTGTTCAACTTATCCGCAATGGCGATGAACGAGTGCCCCTCGGCGTACCAAGAAAAGATCTGGCGTACCGTCGTTGCCTTCTCTGCGTCGATCTCGATCGTGTAGCCATCGGGATCTCTGCCGCCGTTCATGACGGGCATTGAGCGATAACCGTACGCGAGCCCACCCGTCGAAAAGTCGCGCGAGAATTGCCCACTGAGCCCACGGTAGGTCTTCTTCGCCAAGTCTCTCACGTACTCGTCGGACATGATGGCTTTGAAGCGGAACGCCATCCGTGACCCATCACGCGCAGAGTCGATCCCATCACTGACGCAGATGAGGCGAACGTTGTTAAATTCGCAGAGCTTCCACAGGCGATCGGCATCGCCCAAGTCTCTGGTGAGCCTGTCCCCGCTCTCAGTGATCACGAGGTCAACCTCGCGCGAACCCACCAGAGCAAGCAGCCTGTCGAAGCCGGCACGAGCGAGCACGGTGCCGCTGATGGCGTAGTCGGTGAGGACAATGCTCGAAGCCGGCGCGCCTCCATTGCGTTCGATGAAGTCACTGCACAGGTGCACTTGATCGTTGGTAACCGTTCCGCCTCCAGCATTTTCCGCCCGCAGACGGATCGACATGCCGATCCGATCGTGATCTAAGCTGCGTGTGGCGGTTGGCGACGAGCGGGTAGACGATGCACAGGCTGGCGAGCCGGGGG
>JADGRF010000313.1 GCA_017881055.1 Sandaracinaceae bacterium | reverse complement strand
TCACGATCACGCGCGAGGCGTACTGCGCGATGTCGTTTTCGTGCGTGACGATGACGATGGTCATGCCGGCCGCATCCAGCTCCTGCAGGAGCGCCATCACCTCGATGCTGGTGCGCGAGTCCAGGTTGCCGGTGGGCTCGTCCGCCAGGATCACGCGCGGCTCGTTCACGAGCGCACGCGCGATCGCCACGCGTTGCTGCTGACCGCCCGACATCTGGTTCGGATGGTGATGGACGCGCGTGCCCAGCCCCACGCGCTCGAGCGCCTGGGTTGCGCGCTTCTTGCGCTCGCGCGTGCCGACCCCGGCATAGAGCAACGGAAGCTCTACGTTCTCGATCGCGCTCGTACGCGTGAGCAAGTTGAAGCTCTGGAACACGAAGCCGAGCGTGCGGTTGCGCGTCTCGGCCAGCTCGTTGCGGTCCAGGCCCGAGACGTCCTGGCCTGCCAGCAAGTAGCTGCCGCTCGTCGGTCGATCGAGACAGCCGAGCACGTTCATGAGCGTCGACTTGCCGGAGCCAGACGAGCCCATCACCGCCACCATCTCGCCCTCGGTGATGGTGAGCGAGACGCCCGCGAGCGCGCGCACGGTGTTGTCACCCATGCGGTAGACCTTGCTGACGTCTCGCAGCTCGAGCAGTGCGTGCTCCGACATGCTCGCCTCCTGCTACAGCACGCGACGCATTTGCTGCATGCCCGGGGCCTGCGACGGCTTGTCGCTGCCTGGCGTGTCGGTGATCACGCGGTCGCCTTCTTTCAGCGCACCGTCGACGATTTCGCTGCGCGTGCCGTCCGTGACGCCGAGCGTCAGCTCGACGCGGCTCGGTTGCGTGCCGTGCAACACCCAGACGGCGCGCTTGTTGGCGGGCAGCGGCAGGCCGTGCACGTTGCGCGCGCGGGTTGCGCCGTTCGTGCCACCCGCGCCGCCGCCACTGCCACCCCCGCTGCCGCCGCCAGTTGCACCGGCGCTCGCGCCAGACTTCGTGGTGTCCGCATCGATGATTGCTTCCCCGGGCTTCTTGCCGAGCATCTGCGCCGTCGGCTTGAAGCGCAGCGCCGCATTCGGCACGCGCAAGACGTCGTCGCGCTCGGCGTGGACGAAGGTCACGTTCGCAGTCATGCCCGGCTTCAGCAACAGGTCGGGGTTGTCCACGTCGATCACCGCGTCGTATGTGATCACGTTCTGCACGTTGGTTGCGGCGTTGCGGATCTGCCGGACCTTGCCCGTGAAGCGCTGCTGCGGGTACGCATCCACGGTGAAGCTCGTGTCCATGCCGGCGCGCAGCTTGCCGATGTCGGCCTCGGCCACGCTGGTATCGACCTGCATCTTGCGCAGGTCCTCGGCCAACACGAACAGCGTCGGCGCTTGCAGCGATGCAGCCACGGTCTGGCCGACGTCCACGCTGCGCGAGATCACGACGCCGTCGATCGGCGACGAGATGTTCGTGTACGTCAGATTAACCTCGGCCTGATGGAGCGACGCGTGCGCCTGAGCGAGCCGCCCGGTTGCCGCCATGACCGATGCGACGCCCTGCTCCGAGTTGGCCTGCGCGGTATCGAGGTCCGCCTGTGCGACCAGCTTGCGGTCCGCGAGGTTCTTGGTGCGTGCCAGCTGGCGCTCGGCGTCCGCCGCCTGCGCCTTGGCCTTGGCCAGGTCGCCCTGCGCCGCCGCGTAGTTGGCGCGCGCTTGCTCGCGCGCCGCGTTGAACAGCTCCGGATCGATGCGCGCGATCACTTGGCGCTTCTTCACGGGCGAGTTGAAGTCGACGTTGAGCTCTTTGATGCGGCCTGAGACCTGGCTACCGATCTGCACCGTCACCAAGGCCGACAGCGTCCCGCTGGCCGTGACCTTGGCGATCACCGGGCCCCGGTCGACCGTCGCGGTCTCGTACTGCACCGCGTTCTTGTCGGACGCCTTGCGCCACGGGCCGTAGTAATAGGCCGCCGCGGCGCCGCAGAGCAAGACCACGACCGTGCCGACTTTGAAGGAAGTGCTCATGCGTAACCGCAACCTTGGGGCCAAACCTGCCGGGCGCAATGGTGACGGTCTGCTGCCACACACGCAATTCCTGGACGAGGAATTCGTGGCGCGGGAGTGTGGACCACACCCGCTCTCACTCGCGCTCGCAGCCGAGTCATGTACAATCGACGCGCATGCCTGCTTATTCCCACCGTGCCCACCGTGCCACCCCGCATTGGCGAGCGCTCAGCGCGCTGGCACTCACCTCCGCGCTGTGCTGGCCGAGCGTGCCCGCCTTCGCGGACGCGCTCGTGACCGTGCAGCTCAAGGACGCGCAGGGTGCGCCCGCCGACGGCAAGGTCGAGCTCAGCGATGCAGCCGGTAAAGTGATCGCCAGCTGCGAGGCGCACGGCGGCCAATGCGAGCTCAAGAACGTGCCCGGTGGTTTTCTGACGGTGACCGTGCAGCCCGCGAAGGGTGCGGCTCCGAAGCCGCGCAAGGTCATGATTCCGCCAACCGGCAAGGTCTCTCTGGTCGTGGCCACGGGCTGACCTCATGCGCGCATCGGTCCTCATCAACGTTTGCAGGCGCAGCGTGCTGGCTGCCGTGGCGGTCGTCCTCGCCGCGCTCGCGCTGCCCGCAGCCGCGCTCGCGCAGGACACGGGCGCAACTACGGATGCCAGCGCAACCACGGATACCAGCGCGTCCATCACCGATCTACACAGTCCCGCGCAGAGCTCGTGGCAAGGCGCGGTTGGCGGAATCCACCTGGTCGATGCCGCCGCAGGCACACCCGGCAGCGTGCGTCTGCAGCTCGGCTTCGATTACTTCCGCGGCCACCAGTTCTTGGCCCGCGGCGACACCAACGAGAACCTCGGCGGCACGCTCGCGCTCGGCATCACGCCGATCGAGCACGTAGAGGTCTTCGCCACGTTCAGCACGCGCTCCAACAGCAACAACCACGGCAACCCGATCCTGATTCAGATCGTCGGCGACACCATGCTCGGCGTGAAGGGCTACAGCAACGTCACGCCGTGGCTGTCGCTCGGCGGCGACATGCGCGCGATCCTGCTCAACAGCGTCGGTGATCTCGGGGTCGCCTGGAGCGGCACGAGCCTCGGCATGCGCTTCGACTCGACCGCGGACTTTCGCAAGCTGCAAAGCCCGCTCCCGCTGATCGTGCGCGGCAACCTGGACTATTTGTTCGACAACTCGGCCGCGCTGATCCAGAGCGTCGAAGACTCGCGCTACCGCAGCTTGCCGCCCAGCACCAGGCGCGCGCGCATCAACGAAGACCGCAACTTGGTCACGCGCATCGAGCGGCTCGCGCTCGGCATCGACCGCGTCGACATGCTCACCTTCGCGCTCGGCGTCGAAGCGCCGCTCGCCGTCGGGCAGGACTTCTTCCTGCACCCGCTGATCGAGTGGCAGCTGGGTTTGCCGGTCAATCGCCAGGGTTACAACTGCCTGTCGGTCAACACCAACGGCCGCGCCGGCTCGCCCGACGGCTGCCTCGCCGTGCAAGGCATGTCAGCTGCACCGTCCGTGCTTACGCTCGGCGTGCGCGTGCTGCCGCCTGTCGCGGGCCTGACGGCACTGCTTGGCTTCGACATCGGGCTGCGCGGCACCTCCACCTTCGTGCGCGAGCTGGCTCCGACACGGCCCTGGGCCCTGCTGCTCGCGCTCGGCTTCGGCGTGGAGAATCCACCCGAACCCGCAGCGCCCGCCGTCGTCGCTGCGAGCAGCAACGCCACCTGGAAAGTGGAGAGCGCCCAGCCCGAGCGAGCGCGCATGCTTGGCCTCGTGATCGATGCGGCCAGCAGCGCACCGATCCCCGGCGCCGTCGTGCGCTACCCCGGCCTGCCCGAACTCAACTCTCAGGTCACGGCCGCGGACGGCACGTTCACCAGCTACCCGCTCGACCCGGGCGAAGTGGTCGTCGAGGTCTCGCACGCGGACTACGACACTCGCACCTGCTCCGCGGTGATCCCGAATCCAAGCGCACCCTCGACGGCGCCCGCGTCAGCTGAAACGATCGCACCCGCGCCGGCGGCAGCGCCGAGCTCCGGGCTTTTGCCCGTCGACTCGTCGAGCCCCGACGGCGCTGCCGGTGCCGCCAAGCCCGCCGAGCAGATCCCTGCCGCCGGCGCACCGCAGAGCCCCGCCGCCAGCTCCGTTGCCACGGACGCAAGCGCTCCCGTGCTCGTCCCGCTGCGCTGCGAGCTCTCTGGCCATCCGCGCTTCGCCAAGCTGCACGGCACGTTGACGAACGACGCGCATGCGCCGGTCGTGTCGGCCACGATCACCATCACGGGGCCGTCGCTGCTCACGCTCCAGAGCGATCCGCAGGGCAACTTCAGCGCGCAGGATCTTCCGGTCGGCGAATACGCCGCGCGCGTCGACGCCACGGGCTATCAGTCGGCGCAGCAGAGCTTCAGCGTGGCCGGCTCCGCCGAGGTCAACCTCTCGATTTCGCTCACCCAGAAGCCCGGCGAGCCGCCTGCGCCTGCGCCACAAGCCGAGCCTGCGAAGCCCGCGCTCGTGTACGTGACCGCGCACGAGGTGAAGATCCGCAAGCAGATCATGTTCACTGCGAACAGCGCGCAGATCGACGCGCGCAGCTTGCCGCTGCTGCACGAGATCGCCGACGTGCTGAACCAGAACCCGCAGGTCAAGCGCGTGCAAGTGCAAGGCCACACGGACAACCGCGGCGAGCCCGCGCAGAACATGAGCCTGTCTCAGGCGCGAGCCGAGGCGGTGGTCGCGCAGCTCGTGTCGTTCGGTGTCGAGTCCACGCGTCTCGAAGCCAAGGGCTTCGGTGACTCGCGCCCCTTGGCCCCGAACCTGACGCCCAGCAACCGGGCGCAGAACCGCCGCGTGCAGTTCGTGATCACCTCGAAGCAGTGACGCCTGCGCGCTGGCGTCGCGGTCAGCGCGTGCGCTCGCGCACGCGCCACCGTTATCGCGTGCGCGAGCGCCGTCTGCGGATCGCGAGCGTGAGGGCCGCCGCGAGCGCGCTCAGCGTGGCGAGTGCGCCGCCGTCAGCTGCATGGCCGACGCTGCACAGCCAACCGCCCCCGTGCGACGACGCCGCGCTTGCAGGTGCGTTCGTGGGACACGCCGACGTGAAGCCACCGTTCGGCAGGTACCCGTCCGCCGAGCAACTGGCTGTGCCCAGGTCGCCGTAGATCGCGCAGAGGCCGTCCTCGTCGTCGCGAGCCAGGAAGCGCTTGCTGGTCTCGCCAAGCTTCGCCTTGCCGTACATGCACGCGTTCGTCAGCGACGAATGACCGAGGCCGAGAAAGTGGCCGGCTTCGTGCGTGATGATGTTCTGCAGGTCGACGGTGCCATCGGCGCAGCTCGCGTTCTTGCAGATGTCGAGCATGCCGAGCGTCTCGTTGAGCTGCATGTCGGCGTCGAAGATCTCGCCCGTCTTTTCGTCGTGCCAGACCAGCGTCAAGCCGAACGCTTCACGCGGAAGATCGCGCGCGCGCCAGTCGGTCAGGAAGATGATCGAGTTCGCGTTCGGCCCCTTCTCGTCGTAGCCCGGCGTGTCGCACTGCGAGAGCTCGCTGGTCTGTGACAGCCCGAGGCCGAGCGCGTGGCCGTTGCACTGTACGTCGCTCCAGGTCGCGAACGAGCGGTCGACCACGTCGCGGATCGCAACCAGCGAGGGTGTGTCCGACTGACGCGGCACCACCGAGTAGCTGATGCATTGCCGTGCCCAGTAGAGGGGCATGCCGTCGTTCGCGCAGTCGAGCCCGGCCAGCGCCATGGTGGTGGTCAGTCGGCAGTACGCGAACGCGTGCGTAGGCGCGCAGGCGAGCACGATCGCGCACGCACACGAGAAAGCAAGCAACCGCGACGCTGACGACGAGCTGCGCGGCTCAGCGCACATGAGCCTCGGCCACCAGTTGCGCAATGCGTGCGAGCACGTCCTTCAGGGGCTGCGCGGTGAGCATGGCGTCCGGCGCAGCGCTGAGCTTCCCGTCGTCACCTTTCTGCATCAGGGTCGCGCCTGCGCCACCCGGCAGCACGCGCGCGCTCGGGCCTTCGCCGTCGATCGGCAGGACACCCTGGCTCATGCCCACCACGTACAGCTCTTTGGCTTGGGTCGCTTTGCGCAGAAACACGATCGCGCTGTTGCCGAGCGCGAAGCTGGCTTCACCGGGCACCGAAAGGCCGATGCTGCCCACCGCACCGCCGAGCCGCGTGGCGACCAGCGTTCCGCCTGGGCGCGCATCGCCCTTCAGCGCTTCGACCACCTTCAGCTGCACGTCGGTCACGATCAAGCGATCCTGCGTGCGGTAGCGCGAGCTCTCGGCCTGCGCGTTCGCGAGCACGATGTAGTCCGCCTGCTTCACCAGCGCGCCGAGATCGAGCGCGAGCAAGGTGGCGGCCCGCACGTGCGGCGCGAGAGTCACGAGCACGAGGCCGACCACGGTGATCACGGCGAGCGTGTCACGGCGAAGCTGAAGGCGCAGATCGAACATGAAGTCTCCTACGAAGAGGGTACGGGTGGATCGGGAGGAGTGCCACCGACGCTCGACGGTTCCGTGCGAGTGCTCGCGTGCGTCGCCGACGCAGGCGCGCCGAAGGCGAAGATCACGCAGGCCAGGCCGGACAAGCCCGCGCTGCGCGCCACCGTCAGCCACGAGACCTTCGCCTCGAATGTGGCCCCGAAGCAGCCGCAGCGCAGGTCGATGCCACGCGCCCGGGCCTGAGCCATGGCCACGGCGAAGGCGGCCAGCATGAGCGCGGCCAAGAGCGCCGCGCCTCGCTGGTACGTGGCACTGAGCAGCGCCAGCGCGACGGCCAGCTCGAATACCGGCACCAGCACCGCGAGCACACCGACGTAGCTCTCGGGTACGACCCGGTAGTTTTGGATTGCGCTCGCGAATTCCCCCGGGTCGATCAGCTTCGGCACAGCCGCCCACACGAACACCGCCGCAAGGGCAGCACGCAGAAGCAGCAACGCTGCGCGCTTGGTCGAGGTATTTTTGGTGGCGCTCGTGTTCACGGTGCGCTCTCCGCCGGGCATTGCCGACACGGCCCGGATTCCGCAGGAAAGCTCCGTTCCAGCCAACCCGGCAAGCCGCCGGTCAAGATGCGCACGTCGCGCAGGCCGAGTCCGTGCAGTCGCTCCGCCAAGCGCAGTGAGCTCGCGCAGCCGCTCGAGGCGTTGCAATACGCCACGATGGTCTGCGCGTGCGCCAGGATCGCGAACAAGCCCTCCGGGATCTCCGCGCTGTTGCTCGGCAGCGAGATTGCGGATGCGATATGCCCGGTGTCGAAGTCGGCAGGGCCGCGGCAATCCACGAACACCACGCCCGGTGTGCTCCACAGACCGTGCGCCTCATCGAGCGAGATCCACTGATTGGCGGCTTTCTCGATCGCCGACGGAGCGCTGCACACACCGACCTCGGCACCCGGCGCTGGCGTGGGTCGCGGCCCACCCCGAATTGCCAAGAGCGACAGGCCGACGGCCAGCGAAGCTGTGCAAATGGTCAGTACCTGAACGGGAAGGCGCATGGATCCGGTTCGCGAGCGGGGCGGAGCATAGCAGAAGGCATGTGGCGGCAAGGCAACGTCAGAGGAGTGAGGCCGTGTCGTCCTGCGCAGAGCCCGTACGCCTGCGTTGACAGGGATATCGCTCGCGACTATCAAAGCAACTCGATGAGCGCTCCACGCTTCCAAACGTTTTTGCCCCTCGTTGGACTGTGCGCGGGTCTGATCAGCGCCTCGGGCTGCGACTTGGCGGGTCTCACGATCAAGGCCACCGCTGACGGCACCAAAGAGTTCACCGACAAGCACGGCAACGAGTTCGCCGACCCCGAGATGGTCGGCCCGGTGCTGGCTTCCGGTGTGGTCCAATCGGAAGGCTTCCTGTACTTCGCGCCGGACTACGAGCCGCTGATCGAGAGCACGATCTTCGCCAACGTGGCGTACGGCGTGGCCTGGCTCGGTGCGTCTGCGGCCGATGCCGAGCTCAGCGGCAAGTTCGACCAGTCCGAGCATCTTCAGAAACGTGCCGGCATGCTCTATGCGCGTGCGCTCGTGCTCGCCAAGCACATGATGCGCCTGCGTGACGACGGCTTCGATCAAGCGATCGCCGGTGGTCTCGACAAGTTCAAGGTCTGGGTCGACACCAACTTCTACGAGAAGAAAGACTCGGAAGTGCTGCTCGTGACCGGCATCGCCTACTTCGTATCCATGCTCGGCTCCGCCGACGGTCTCGCCGCTGCGGTCGACGTGCCGTACGCGCGCTACATGGTCGAACGCTCGGTCGAGCTCGATCCGGAAGTGCAGGGTGGCCAGGGCCTGGTCATTCTAGGCACCTACGAATGCACGATCCCCGCGATGGTCGGCGGCAACCCGCAGCTCGGCACCGAGCTCTTCAAGCGCGCCGCCGCGATCACCAAGCGCCAAGCCCACGGCGTGCTCGTTCAATGGGCCGAGCACTGTGCGGTCGCTCTGCAGGACCGCAAGCAGT
>JADGRF010000312.1 GCA_017881055.1 Sandaracinaceae bacterium | reverse complement strand
GCGAACGTGTGGTCCGCGACGATCGCGCCTGCGAAGTTGTGCTGGTCGAGATCCGACAGAACCTTCGACCACTCCATGCCGAACTGCTTGGCATAACGCGCGATGTCCTCGCGCGTGCCAACGCTGGGCTGCTGCATGAACAGGTCCTTTACCTCGAAGAACTTGCCCGCCTGCTCGAACGCCATGCGCGAGAACTCGTGCTCTTCGAGACCCGGAATTGACGTCGGGTCGGCAAAGTGCCGAAACGCGAGGCGCACGTCCTTGGGGTACTTCTGCATGACCGCAGTCAGCACCGGCTCGGCCTGCTTGCACTTCGGACTATGAAAATCACACCACTCGACGATCGTGACGAGCGCGTCTTCGGGGCCTTTCTTCGGCTGTCCCAAGCTCACGGGCACCTGATACCGGACGACCGGACCGAGCGGAGACAACACGGGCGCGGCGGCCAGCACGGGTGCCTGCTTCTGCGCCGGAAGCACGACCATCTGCACGCCGATCCCCAGCGCGAGCAGCAGGGCGACCGCGACTCCAGCCAAGATCAGCCGTTGATTCGTACCCGTGGTTTTGGACATGGCGACTCCTTCCGTCTGCGCGCGGATCCTTAGCCTCGCAAGCCGTGCATTTCAGTGAGCGTTGCGTGTCGCCTCTGCAACGTTTGAAGTCCCGCGACCCGCGCGTCGCGAAGCTGCGACCCGCACGACACGAAATCGTCACGCGAAATGCGTGCGGCCGATCGCAGCGCTCGTGCGAGGCGGCTGGCCACGCCTGGCCACGCCGAGGGCTGCGCGCTCAGCTGGCAGGCGCGGCACCCGGCGCCGCCACCGCCCGCTGCAGCTCCTCGAAGCCCGGCAAGCTCGACAGATCGGGCACGACCACGATCTCGATGCGGCGGTTGACCGCACGATCGATCGCCGTGTCGTTGCTCATCGCCGGATGGAACTCGCCGTAGCTCGCGGCGCTCAGCGTCTGGCTCGGCATGCCGGCATCCACCATGTTCTTGACCACGACGAGCGCCCGCGCCGCCGCGAGATCCCAGTTCGACGCGTACTGGGCATTGTTGATCGGCACGTTGTCGGTGTGCCCTTCGACCTGAAAGCGCTTGTCGCTCATGGTGGCAAGCACCTGCGCCACGCTCTTGACAGTCTCTTTGCCGACCTTGCTGAGCTTCGCGGAGCCGGAATCGAACAACACGTCCGACGGCATCGTGAGCACCATGCGGCCGTCCATGATCTGAACGCGCAGCTGTCCTGCATCGATCAAACGCTTGAAGCGATCGAGCAGCGCGCGAAAGTCCGCCACGCGGCGGTCCGCTTCTTCTTTGCGGCGTGCGAGATCCGCGAGCGCCTGCTGCAAGCGACTGGTGGAGTCCTTGAGCCGCGAGCGATCTTTGATCAAGCCCGCGAGTTCGGTTTGCAGCTGCTGGTTTGTCTTCAGCTGCGCGGCGATCTGCTGCGCGTGGTTCTCGCGCTGGCGTGTCAGCTCGGCGATCTGGGCGTCGAGATCGAGCTTCTGAGCCTGCGCCGTACGGTCATGCTCGGCGACGGTCTGCTCGAGCGTCCCGACGTGTGTCTTCTCGCCTGCCAATGCGGTCTCGGCCGCGTCGTACTTGGCTTTCAAATCGTCGTACTTGCCGGAGGAGACGCACCCGAACAAGAACGCGGCCGCAGCGAAAGGGAGAATGAACGCGCGCATGGTCACCTGGTTGTGCAAGCCCGATATGGGCCGAGGCTTAGCACGACCCGTGCCTGCCGCGCCCCCGCGGGCAATTCACGCGGGCTTCACGAAAAATGCGCGGCGCGTACCCCATGCGCCCGCAAGCGCTGCGCGAGAGCGCTCAGAAGCGAGCGCGTAGCGTGGCGCCGCCCGACGAACGCGACACCTGCGGGATCAACTCGAACCGGGCCAGAGACCTGCGGCTGACAGCTGCGGCCGACGTGGCGCACGACGAATGGTCGGACGTCAAATACAGGATCGCAGCTGTGGCGAGTGCCACCACACCCACGCCAAAGCCGATGTCTGCAGCAAGCGCCAGGTGCTCGCCGCGATCGGCCGTCGCCGTGGTCGGATGATCTTGAAACGAGCGCAGCTCGCGAATCGCGAACACGCCGGCCACCGCGCCGGTCAAGAGGCCCGCGGTACCGACGCCGCCCGTGATCCAAATCGCCGTCATGGGCGGGCCACCGCCGCTGCTCGTGCTCTCGAGGTGCTCCGGCAGCGCCGCGAGCGGCTGCGCGGGCAGCACGTCGAGCTGGAAGTGCAGCGCCTGATTGCTGCCGGGCTCGACCGACAACGTCTGCGTGTGCGCTTGATAGCCAGGCCGGGAGCAACGGATCTCGTGCAAGCCCGGCCTGAGTGTCAGCTGCACCGGTGTGCGGTACATGGGCGAGCCGTCGATCTCGACGTCGGCATCGGGCGGATCGCTGCTCGCCGACAGGATCCCCGGCGTCGTGGAGAGCGCGGCGATCTTGCGCTCGACGTCCGCACGATCGGGCGCGTCGGTCCGCAGCTCGAGGTACTTCTTCATGACGGCAATCGCCGCGGCCGCCTGCCCGGCCTTCGCGCGCGACTGCGCGACACTGAGCAACACGATCGGGTTCGGGATCGCCTCGAACGCATGCTCGAACGCTGCGGCCGCGTCCTCGAAACGTCCGGCGCTGAACGCGCTCTGCCCGGCGCGATACGCCGTGCGCGCGCGATCACGCGCAGCATCCGTGACGGGAGCCGCGGCGGGCTTGTCCTGCGCGCACACAGGCGTCACCCCCACCACGCCATCCAGACCGCCCAGTGCAGCGCATGCAAAAACCACTGCAGCTGCGCGAAGTAGCGTGCGTTTCATCGTTAGATTCACAGTACGGGGTGCACGGATCTGCGTCAACGGACGCGTTACGGCGCACACCGGGTCGTACCGAAGAGAAACGTCGACCTGGTGTATTAGAGCGCCACACCTACCTTGTCCACATCAGGTACGCAGCGCGCCGGGTTGCAGCGCAGCCTCGGACGTGGCCCAATTGCACTCGATGTCTGAGGTTCCAGTAGCGCCTGGGCTCGGTGACGTAGCTGCCTACCGACCTTGGTACCGCACGTACGTGAGGCCGCGCCCGTACTTCCCGACCGGACACGTGGCGGTGCATGCGAGCTCGGTGATCGCGGGCTGCGCGTTCGCCGCCGGTCGACTCGTACATGTCACGCTGCTCGAAGCGATCACCGTGCCGGTGTGGCTCTTCCTCGGTAGCGCGTTCGTGTATTGGTTTCACCGCTACGTCCTGCACAGGCCAACGCGCCTGTTCTACTTCGCGTACGAGAAGCACACGCTGCAGCATCATCGCTTCTTCGACTACGAGCACATCACGCGCGACGAGCGCGACGACCTGCATGCGATGCTGTTCCCCTGGTGGAGCGGGCTGCCTCTGCTCGCGCTCAGCTACGGCGTGAGCTTGGGGCTCACGCCGGTGCTCGGCGAGAACGTCGCGCTGCTCTCGATGTTCATGATGAACGGGTACTTCGGCCTGTACGAGTTGGTGCACACCGTGAGTCACCTGCCGGACGAGCACGTGCTCGCGCGCTTGCCCGTGCTCTCGTTTCTACGCGAGCATCACCGCTTGCATCACGAGCCCGCGCTGATGGGCAAGCACAACTTCAACGTGGTGATCCCACTGTTCGATTGGTGGTTCGGCGCGCTGATACGGCAGCGACCAAAACAGACGCGGCCCACTACTCGTAACGCTTGATGACGTGGAAGCCGAACGGACTCTGCACGACGTCGCTGACTTGGCCTACG
Organism: Sandaracinaceae bacterium; assembly: GCA_017881055.1. Classification (GTDB taxonomy): domain Bacteria; phylum Myxococcota_A; class Polyangia; order Polyangiales; family JAFGIB01; genus JADGRF01. Next base: position 20,299 of record JADGRF010000312.1, on the reverse strand, counting down.
TCGAGCACGAAGGCCGCGCGCTCGAACGCCGGCACCATCTTGCCGCGCTCGAACTTGCCGAGATCGCCGTGCCGCGCTTTGCCGCCGGGCTCGTCGGTGTACTGCGTGGCGAGCGCATCCCAATCCGCATCGGGCTCGCGTGCCAGCTTCACGACTGTCTCGGCCAGCGCACGCGCCTCGGCTTCGGTGCGCGTCACGCCATCCATGCCCTGGGGCGAGCCGACGTACCCGATCAAGATATGCTTGGCGGCGATCCGCGTCGGGCCCACCGGCGGATCCGGACGGCGCTCGAGCACGAAGAAGCCTTCCGGTCCTTCCACGGGCTCGCTGATCGCGGCGATCGGCAGCGCCGCGGCCGCCTGTGCCAGCTGCGCGCTGAGCAGCGTCGGCTGCGCGACCCGCATGCGCACCACGCCAAGCTCGTCGCCGACACCCAAGCGATCGGTGTACTTGGGGACCAGCTCCGAGAAGCGATCGCCGCTCTTCGCCATCGACACCAGCATGTGCGCCCGCTCCAGTGCTTCCGCGCGCGTGCGCTTCACCGACGCGTCCGCACCGGCTGCGCCCTGATACGCAACCAAGAGCACGCGCACATCGATCAGGTCGGGCGCCGCGCTGGCGACCGGTGCAGCCACGGGCGGCGCGCTCGGCGGTTGGGGCGCGTGAGCGCAGCCCACGACCGCGACACCTAACGCCAAGGCCAGCGCCCAAGGCGACGAGGGACGCTTCGAACATGAAAAAGAGCGGCGCTTCGTCATAGGCATGCGAGAGGCCCGGTACGGTAGCACCGGAACCGAGACGGACACGACCGAAACGCGTACGATCTCGAAGATCGCGCGGCCTTGGCAGGCTCAGTCACATAACTCGTCGGACACGGCGTTCTTCACGAACCGACGACGGGTGCCGAGCAAGGTCTTCGCGCGAATGAACAGCGGGCGTTGCGACATGTCTGAAAGCCCGATTCTAGCTTGCTTTGGGGCCGTGCGCTGCGGACGTTGGTTGCACACAGTGTTAGGCTGCCGGCATGGACACGCGCGACGCTCGCCAGCGAATCGTGACTTCTTTGGTCGAAGGTGATGGCTCCCTGCGCCGCGCCGGTATGGAGCTGATCGTCGACCACGTGCTCACTCAGCCACTCGAGACCTGGCTCGACGTCGACACGCTCAGCTCGCTCTTGATCGACGCGCTCAGCCACGGCAACGCCGCGCGCGGCATCGAGCGGCACGTGCTGCCGGGGCTTGCGCGTGTGCAGCATGCGCTCGCCGCCAGCCAAGAAACCGTCGGCGACACGGTGCCGGACGACGCCCGAGCCGCCATCGACGCGCTCGTCACGCACCCCAGCGGTCCGCGCTTCGCGTGGCTGCGTGGCGCCCTCGATCGCGACAAGCTGCGCACGCTGATCGCGCCCGCGCTGCAGGAAGTGCTCGTCAGCTTCGCGTCGCACATCCCGCTCGCCGGACGCGACGGCGGTGCGGGCGGTGCAGCACGCGTCGCGGCGGGCCTCGTCGGGCAGCTCGGCCGGAGCACCGGTGAGCGCCTACGCAACCTCGGCAAGAGCGTGGCCGACGGCCTCGGCGTCGACATCGAAGCCAAGCTGCGCGACGCCGCGCGCGATGCCAGCCAAGGTGCGGTCTCGGGTCTGGAACGCGCGATCACTGCGCGCCTTGCCACGCCCGAAGGCGAGAACCTGGTCGCCGCGCTCGCGCGCAGCGTGCTCGCGCACGTGCTGGCTACTCCGATGAGCACGATCCTCGACGATCTCGACCGCCTGCCGCTCGCAGACGCGATCCGCGTCGCCGCACCGATCCTGGAGCACACGCTGGCGCGCGAGCTGTGGCGCAGCATCGTGCGCAACGAAGTGCGTGCCGCGCTCGCGCTCGAAGGCGCACGCAGCGTGCGTGAGCTGCTCGAGGAAGCCGGCCTCCTCGCACAGACACGCACGCTGATCCTCGATCGCGCCGATCGCGTCGCGCACGAGTTCTTCCACGGCGACGCCTTCGCAAGCTGGATCGATCGCCTGCTGCAGCCGTAGGCAGGCTGTGTTTCTATCCGCAAAGCAGCCTGCGGCTCTTTGCGGTCACTTCGGTGTGAACGTCAGCTGCAACTATCCCGCGAGCACGACATCGGCAGAGATGGCGCCGTCTTTGACAGTGAGGCCGGGAGACCTGCCGGGGGCGGCATCCTAGCGAGCGGCTGGACGCGACACCGAGGGGGCCACGATTCGCCCAACCGCACGGTTCGACACGTGTTCCATTGACAGTTGTCACTGCGACAGTCAAAAGTGTGACTTGGAGCGCAGCATGAGCGACTACAGCGGCAAATTCTCGGGGAAGATCGCGATCGTAACGGGCGGGGCCTCGGGCCTCGGCCGGGGCCTGTGCGAGGAGCTGGCCCGACTCGGGACGACCGTCGTGATCGCGGACATCGCCCTGCCCGCCGCCGAGGCCCTGGCGCGCGAGCTGACTGCGGCGTCGCGCAGCGCCCACGCGCTGCCCGTCGACGTGACCGATCCGAGGAGCGTCGACGCGCTGATTGCACAGGTCGTGAGCGCGCACGGCCGCATCGACTACATGTTCAACAACGCCGGCATCGCCGCAGGTGGCGAGTTTCAAGACGTCTCCGCGGAGACCATGCGCCGCGTGATCGAGATCAACCTGCTCGGTGCGTCGTACGGAACACTGGCCGCGTACCGGCAGATGATCCGCCAACGCTCGGGCCAAATCGTGAACATCGGCTCGATGTGGTCGCTCATGCCCTGCCCAATGTCAGTTGCATACGTCGCGGCCAAGCACGGGCTTGCCGGCCTCACCGAGTCGATCCGCCCGGAAGCCGATGCGCACGGCATCGACCTCACGCTGATCTGCCCCGGCTTCATCCGCACGAACCTGTTCACGTCCGGCACCTACGGCGGCGCGCTCGACGCCGAACAGGCGGTCGCACGCGTGCCGTTCAAGTTCATCGATGTGCCCACCGCCGTGCACGAAACCCTGCGCGCCGTGGCCGCCAAGAAGACCATCGCGCCCTTCCCCGCGTACGTGCGCGTGATGTGGTGGATGCACCGGCTGAGCCCGCGCCTACTCACCTGGCTCATGACCCTGGCCATGCGCTACCAGCGCAAACGTTTCGACGCGAGCACCACCCCACACTGAACGGCCAGACGCCTCGAACCGGAGTTGCATCCCCGCCCGCTTTCGACGTACCTCGCCGGGATGCTACGCAAGATCCTGATCGCGCTTGGGCTGGTCGCTGCGCTTGCGACCGGTACCGCCTACACGCTGCGCCCGACGAAGATCACGCCGGCCGCGATCGCGTCCTCGGTCACCCACACGCCGGCGCTGATCGAGCGCGCGTGGCACCTGCCGGCTGCGGCGGCATACAAGCACACGCTGGCGTGGCAGACAAACGGCTCGAAGTGCGGACCCGCCACCTTGGCGAACGTGTTTCGCTCCTTGGGCGAGCCGGCCTCGAATGAGAACTGGGTCTTGGCCGGCACCGGCTTGTGCCCGACCGGGATGTGCATGATGGGCCTGACGCTCGATCAGCTCGCCGAGGTCGCGCGCAAGCGCACGTCGCGCAAGGTCACGGTGCTGCGTGATCTCAGCCCCGAGGCGTTTCGCGAGCAGCTGCGTCGCAGCAACGACGCCAGCCGTCGCTACACGATCAACTTCACACGCAAGCCAATCTTCGGCGGCGGCGGCGGCCACCACTCGCCGATCGGCGGCTACCTCGAAGCCGAAGATCTCGTGTTCGTGCTGGACGTGAACCACGACTTCCAGCCCTGGCTGATCGAACGCGAGCGCCTGTACGCCGCGATGGACACGCTCGACGGCCCAAAGAAACGCGGCATGCTGCTGATCGAATGAGAGGCCCCACTCTGGCCGTCTGCGCGCTAAAACAGTGACGCATGGGCCGTGAGAGTCGCTGTTTAGTTCGCGTGCAGCTGCACGGTCTTGCTCGGCTCCGGCAACGCTTTGCCGTCGTCCTCGAACGTCTCGCTGCCGTTCGGCTCGTAGGGCGCGACGCGGTTTCTCGCCATGCGCAGGCGCGACAACTCCCAATACATACGACGACGCGCGCGGTTGAGATTGCCGAGCGGTCGATGTTCCGGAATGCAATGCCACGGCGTGTACGAGAGCTTGTCCGCAAAGCGCAGCTGCGCAGGTGAGTTGAACTGCTGCTTCGGAATGCGAATCGTCGCCGCCGGAATGTACGGCGACATGGACAACGGCCAACGCACCGCCGCATTCTCGATCGGCATCGCGTGCGCATCGGTCTGCACCTGGATCAAGAAATCGAACAGGCAGTCCTGGTTCGACAGCGTGGCGATCATGTTCTCGCGCAGGTAGTTGTCCGGTGGACGGCCCGGCAGGTTTGGAATCTTGCTCTTCACGTCCGCGCGCGGCCGGAGCGAATACTGCATCGCGCGGCCTTCACCGAGCAGATACGGGACGCAGCTGTAGTACTGGCACTCGAGCGGGCTGGTCTGCGTCTGGTTCCACAGGCTCTGCATCAGGAAGTCGAGCACGTGGCTCTGCCGCGGGTCGAAGAAGTAGTAGAGCGGTGTGCGCGCACGGCTGTAGCGCTGCAGGTTCTGGTTCACGATCACGTTCGGTGTGACGAACGTCGGGGTGCACACGCACGTGAGATCCTGCGTGTACTTCTCGTCGTCGAGCAGCTTCGGTCCCGGCACGTCCATCAACTTCACGGTCATGCTCATGAAGCCGACGTCTTCGATGTCGGGCGGACTGTCGGGGCCCGGGCCCGAGAACCGTACCCACGCGGGGAAGCTTCGCACCTGCTTGAAGATGCCTTGCCGAAGCTCCTTCGGAAGGTCGTCGCGAATCGTGACCTCGGCGCGCAAAAGGCCGTGCGTCTTGGTGTTGCCGGCTCGCTCGTACTCGCCCGCGCGGTACTTCTGTTTGATGTAGCCGCCCATGTCGTTGATGATCGAATCGAGCGCCTGCTCCTCGCCCGGCATCAGCTTCTCCTGTGCCAGCTGCAACCCCTCGTTGGGCCTTTGCAGGTTGATCAAGGTTTGCAGCGCCGCGGCGCACGGCTCACGGAACAACGAGTCCGTGTAGGGCCGCCAAAACGGCTCGGTGCGCCGCTCCGCGTGCATCAGCGTGAGCAAGAATTCGTGAACGAAGTCCCCTGCCAGCATGGCGACCCTCCCCCTTTGCGCGAAGCGCGCTAACCCCTGATTCCTCGCACTCACCCTAGCTCGTGATTCGTCGCACTCACCCTAGCTCGTGATTCCTTGGGCGATTACGCGCGCGACGCGCTCGTACAGCTCGAAGAACTCCGTGTCGCGAAAGGCGCTGCCGCTGTGCAAGAGGCCGGACAGCACGTGCCTCGGCTGGTCGCGTCCGTTGGCGTCGGTGACCCAGAACGCGCGGTCGTAGTAACCGACCACGTCGAAGTGATCGCCGACGACGATACCCGCGAGCTCGTCCGGGTCGCTCGGGTCGATCAACTGCCGCGCAGAGTTGACCACGCCGTCGTTGTGGCCCGCATCGAGCAACGCAGGAAGCTCGGTCCCGTCGGCTTTGATCAGCAAATGCTCCACCTCGTCAGCTGCCAACGCTTCGGTCAGCCGCGCGACCGACGCTCGCACGAGCGGTCCTTCTTCGGCGACGCCCGTGTCCCAACCCGTGGCGCGCTGGCTGAGGTCGCGAAAGAACATGTCGGCGCCTCGCGTACCCGCGCCCGGCACGGCCTGCCCGGCGACCGTCACGAAGCTGCGACGGATCACGTTCGGCAACAGCTCGTGCTGCGTTGGCGAGAACGACGGCTGCAGATCCGCGAGCAGCGGCCAGGTGGACACCACGTCACGCATGAAGCCGTAGGTCTTCATGCTTTCACGCAGCGCGCTGAACACCACCTCTTCGGACTCGAAGTCGCTCAGCGCCGACAGGATCAGCTCGCCGAACAGCTTCGCGAATCCCGGCAACCCCCGCAGGTCGTGCCGACCGATCACGCGTGCGACAGGGTCCGACGCGATGCATGCACCTTGGTGCGGGCTCGCGATGGAAGTCACCGAGCGAATGCGCGCCAACAGCTCCGGCGCCCGCGGGTCCACGTCGGACCAGCGGCCACCGCCGATCGGCTGCGCGCACGTGATTAGGTTCGCGTCGACCCCGCCGGTGCTGTGTCCCACCAGATGCAGCTGCAACGGTCCACCGCCGTGCTCGAGCGTGTGCAAGCGATCGGCGAGCGTGCGAACCAGCTTGCGCTGCCGCTCTCGCAAGGTGGCCGTGGGGGAGATCGGCACTGCCACCACAGGCACCGGTGCGTCGAGCGCGTGCTCGAGGCCGGCCCGCAGCGCCGCGATCACGCGGTCTGCAAAATACGAGAAGCTCGCGAAGCGCTCGAAGCCCAGCAACCCCGGCACGAGAAACACGGCGTGCTCGGCCGCGCGCGCGCGCGACACTCCCACGCGCTCCGATCGGTCGACGCTAGCTGCTTCACGGATCGACTGCGCATCGACGTTCATGTCCGGTTGCGGCGCGCGCTCATCGCGCTCGTGCCGTGCATCTCGCGATTCACGATCTTGGCGATCTTGGCGCTCTCGATCGCCGCGCGCCCGACGCTGCTTGACGTCGGGTTTTCCGTCGCTCTTCGTTACCTGTGTGTCGCGTGCGACCTCGGTTCCCATAGGCGTTGCTCCGCTGCACTGAAGGTTGAATGCGAGTCTCTGTCGCGCGATGCAGCGCGGGTGTCAAGGCGCTACCCTGGCGCGTCAACAACGACGAGAGTTGAATGGCCTCGATGGGCCACAACGCCGCACGTATGTGGTTCACATTACAAATGAACCAGTCGCCGTAGCTCAGCCTGCTCATTCGAATTCGAATCGCTACGCGATCCACGCGCGTGACAGTTTGCATCGCAGTTCGTTTGTGTGCGAGATCCGCAGCGTCAAGGGGGAACGCGTCATGCTCGAAGATCTGATCTCGCGTCAACGCAGTCGCGCAGTCGAAACGATCAACCGCTTGATTCCGTGGCATCGCCTGCCACTGTGGCTCGGCCTGGCAAACCTCGGCGAGCTGCGGCAGACGCTGCGCGCGGAGAACCTGTACGACACCAATCGCATCGACACGGACGATGCGCACGAGCACGTGGCCGCGACCGTGCAGCCGGCGCCTGCAGGCTCTGACGTGCTGCGAGCGCGCACCGCCGACGGCAGTTACAACGATCTCGAGAGCCCCACCATGGGCATGGCGGGCACGCGCTTCGGTCGCAACATCCCGCTCAGCGAGGTCGGCGCACCCGACTCGAAAGAGCTGATGACGCCGAGCCCACGCACCGTGAGCGAAGCGCTGCTCGCACGCGGCGCATTCGTGCCGGCCACGACGCTGAACATCTTCGCCGCCGCATGGATCCAGTTCATGACGCGCGATTGGTTCAGCCACGGCGAGAACGATCCCAAGGACCCCTACGAGGTTCCGCTCGCCGATGGCGACGCCTGGCCGAAGAAGCCGATGCAGGTGCGCCGCACGCGCCGCGACCCCACGCGCTGCCCGATGTCGGCTGGGCCATCGACGTTCACGAACGACGTCACGCACTGGTGGGACGCCTCGCAGGTCTACGGAAGCGACGCCGGGGCGCAGAAGAAGCTGCGCACGATGGAAGGCGGCAAGCTCAAGCTCGACGACAACGGACGCTTGCTCGTGGATCCGGAGCAAGGCGGCGCCGAGCTCACCGGCTTCGTCGCCGATACGAACTGGACGCCGATCAGCCTGTTGCACACGTTGTTCGTTCGCGAGCACAACGTGATCTGCACCGCGTTGCACAACGCGTACCCCGAATGGGACGACGAAGCGCTGTTCAGCCACGCGCGTTTGATCAACGCGGCGCTGCTCGCGAAGATCCACACCGTCGAGTGGACCCCCGCGCTCCTGACGAATCCGACTATCACCCAGGCATTGCGCACCAACTGGTGGGGGGTGTTCGGCGAGAAGATCAAGAACAACCTTGGACGCGTGGTGGATGACGAGACGCTCAGCGGAATTCCCGGTGGCGAGCGCGATCACTTCGGCGTGCCGTACGCGCTCACGGAAGAGTTCGTCGGCGTCTACCGCCTGCACTCGCTCGTGCCCGACGACTTCACGCTGCGCGAGCTGCGCGACCACTCGGTGCGCGCCACCTGCACGCTCGACGAGATGATTGGCATGAAGGGCGCCGAGCTGATCACCAAGCACGGCATGGAGAACCTCTTCTACTCGTTTGGCGTGTCGCATCCCGGCGCGCTGCGCTTGCACAACTACCCGCAGCACTTGCGCAAGCTCGACCGCTTCGATGGCACCACCGTCGATCTCGCCACGGTCGACATCCTGCGCGATCGCGAGCGTGGTCTACCGCGCTACACGGCGTTTCGCCGGTTGTTCCATCTGCCGGTTCCACGTACGTTCGAAGAGCTCACCGACAATCCCGATTGGCAGCGCGAGCTGCGCGAGGTTTACGGGGAGGTCGACAAGGTCGACCTCTTGACCGGCACGCTCGCCGAGCCGCTGCCCGATGGCATGGCGTTCGGCGACTCGATGTTCCGCCTGTTCATCCTGATGGCCTCGCGGCGCCTCAACTCCGATCGCTTCTTCACGACGGACTTCACACCTGAAGTCTATTCGCCGGTGGGCATGGACTGGATCCGCGACAACACGATGGTGAGCGTGATCCTGCGTCACTTCCCCGGGCTCGCACCTGCGCTCGCGCACCAGAAGAACGCGTTCTGGCCGTGGAACACCGTACGTCTGTCTTGAATTCCGTTCTGCTCAAACTAAGGAACTAAGCCATGGCCATCACAGTCCGAGAGATCTCGAAGATGACGCCCGAGCAGGTCGATCAGCTCTTCCGCAAAGGAGAAGTCGGTCAGATCCCGGACGGCAAAGCCGACGGAACGGCCATCGTGTGGCCAGGCAGTCCGCTCGAGCCGATGGTGGAGAAGCTGATTCAGAACCTCGCGTGGCAAGGCAAGATCGTGCATGCGAGCGCGCACGCTCTGAAGAACCGAATCCTGCCGCTCGGAGTGCCTGCGATTGCAGCGGACGTATACTGCGGCCGCAGCTGGTTCGATGGCGACGATTGCATCGTGCTCGACTACTCGAAGCGCTCGCTCGTCGCGCGCTGGGTACGCGACGAGATCCGGCGCGTGGCCCCGGGCTTGTACTTGGGCCTGGTGTACTTGGGGCGCACGCGCCTCATCTACTTCACGCTGCAGTTCACGGTCTGAACACGCTATCCGGTCACGCAGCTGGACACGTTCGTAGTGCGCGGCGCCGACGCTGGGAGGACGCATTGCCACATCAAGAGCCATTGACTGTCGTCGCCAAGGTCGACCCGACACGTCTCGCGTCGCTCGCGCACGTGATGGACGCCATGCGCCACGATCCCGCGCACAACGACGTGCTGCCGTTCGGCGCGCTGCCCGACTGCCATTTCGGTCGCGTGCTGTTTCTGCCGGAGAGCGAAGACTTGCAAGGGCGCGCGATTGCACCGCAGCTGTTGATGCTCAGCGACTGCGACGGGCCCGTGGGGCCGCATCTCGAAGCACTCGTCGATCGCGCGCAAGGCGGCATCGATCGCCTGTTCGGGAACTGCGAAGACTTTCCGAAGCTCAACGGCCAAGGCGCCTCGCGTGCCCAGCGCCTGGACTTTCTGCGCAAGAAATCCGTGCACGTGAAGGCCAGCTACGTGCATCGCCCGGGTCGCAGCGTCGAGCAGATTCGGCGCGAGGCACAGCTGCGGGATGCCTTGGAGACCTTCGTCGACGCGCACGGGCTCACGAACCTCGCGCCGCTCGAGGCGCGCAAGCAGCTGCGTGCTCATGTGAAGAGCACCCCGGCGCTGAGCTGGGCGCTCGAGCCAGCGCCCGGCGTGGACCTCGGCTATCGCATTCGCAACGCGCTCGACGCCGCGACGCTGCCGCTCGGCTTGATCGCGTTCGGCCCCGTGGTCTTGCCGGCAGCGCTCGTGCTCCTGATCCTGATTCGGCTGCAGGAGCTGCGAGATCCCGCGCCGCACATACGGCCGACTCCCGAGCACGTTCGCGAGCTGGCGGCGCTCGAGGACTTCGTCGCGCAGAGCGGCTACACCGCAGGCGGCCTCTTGAAGCCCGGTTGGGTCCGCAGGGCCACGGTTGCAACGCTGCTGCCCGTGATCGGCTGGGGGACGCGTCACTTGTTCTCGAGTGACTCGCTCGCGGGCGTCACGTCGATTCATTTCGCGCGTTGGATCCCGCTCGACCAAGGGCGGCGCGTGGTCTTCGTGAGCAACTACGACGGCAGCGTCGAGAGCTACAACAACGACTTCATCGACCTGGTGTCCTGGGGCCTCAACCTGATCTTCAGCAACGGCTACCAGTACCCGAAGACGCAGTGGCTCGTGCAGGGCGGTGCGACTCGCGAGCAGGAGTTCAAAGACTACCTGCGCCGTCATCAGATTCCGACTCCCGTCTGGTACTCGGCGTATCCGCAGCTGACCGCGCCGAACGTCGTGCGCAACGCCAAGCTGCGTGCGGGCCTGCATGGCTACATGAGCGAAAGCGAGGCGCGGCGATGGCTGAAATTGCTCTGAGGCTGTTCGGTGGCGAGAACGCGATCGAGAACGCGATCGGGAATGTGATCAGCACCAAGCTCGCCGAGAAGCGCGCGCTCAGCCACGCGCTGACCGGCGACAAGCTCGTCCGGGAGACGGGCGTTTCACCGAGCGCGCTGCCCATCGACGTCGAAGATGTACAAGGCCTGATCTTTCGCGGCTACGGCACGCTGCACGCTGCGTGCTACGTGCTGCTGCAGCTCGGCGATGCGGCCGAGGCACGCGCTTGGCTCGCGCAGCTCTGGCCCGAGATCGCCCGCGGTGTCCCGGCGGCAGAGCAGAGCGCGGTACACGTCGCGTTCACGTATGCGGGCCTTCGCGCGCTCGGCCTTCCAGCAGCCGCGCTCGACGGCTTCTCGCGTTCGTTCAGCGACGGAATGATCGACGAGCATCGCAGCCGCTTCCTCGGCGACACGCAACGGAGTGCGCCGGAGCACTGGTCGTGGGGAGGTCCGAATCAGCCGGCAGCGCATGCAGTGCTCATGCTGTTCGCCAAAGACGAGGCAGCGCTGACGCAGCTGCAAACCTCGATGCGACAAGCCTGGCTCGCGGGCGGGATCACGGAGCTCACGACCCTGCAGGCCGCGCCGCTGCGTGCCACCGAGCACTTCGGCTTCGCCGACGGCATCTCGCAGCCGGCGATCGAGGGTTATCACCCGGCACCGTCGGATCTGCACTTGGTGAAGTCCGGAGAGTTCCTGCTCGGCTACCCGAACGAGTACGGCGAGTACACGGAGCGCCCGCTGCTGGACGCCGCGCTGGACCCGAAGGCGCTCTTGCCGCTCGACGTCGAAGGCTCGGCGCAGCGCGATCTGGGTCGCAACGGAAGCTATCTCGTCTTTCGTCAGCTGCGTCAGGACGTGCCGGCGTTTCGGCGCGCGCTCGAGGAGCGCACGTGCAACCCGGATGGCACCCCGAACCTCGCGGCGCGCGACGCCTTGGCCGCACGCATGGTAGGCCGCTGGCAGAGCGGCGCATCGCTCGTGGTAGCCCAGTACGGCGACGACGCGAGCAAGGCCAAGCAGAACGAGTTTCGCTACCACGACGAGGATCCCGAGGGTCTCAAGTGCCCGATTGGCGCGCACGTACGACGCGCCAACCCACGCGATGCGCTGCCGCCCGGACCCGGCAGTGAACGCTCGCTCGCGGTCAACCACAAGCACCGGCTGATCCGGCGCGGCCGCTCGTACGGCGAACCGCTACCCGAAGGCGTGACCGACGATCAGGATCGCGGCCTCTACTTCATCGCCGTGAACGCCGACATCTCGCGCCAGTTCGAGTTCATTCAGCACTCGTGGCTGGTCGATCCGCGCTTCAACAGCCTATCGAACGAAGCGGATCCGCTGCTCAGCGCGCAACCGAGCAACGCGTTCTCCGTACCGCACGAGCCGGTGCGCGCTCGCTACACCGGCCTTCCTCGCTTCGTCACGGTGGCAGGCGGGGCCTACTTCTTCATGCCAGGGATTCGCGCGCTGCGCTTTCTCGCGGAGCTGACACCATGACGAACGACGCGACCACGAAGCCTGTCACGAAGCTTGCGCCAATTCGGCTGCGTATTCCCAAGCTGCTCGACGTGGTCGTGATCAGCGATCCCGAGCAGATGCAGTGGCTCAACCAGCACGTCGACGTCGTGCGGCCGCTCGATCCCACAGCGAGCTTCCTGCATAAGCTGCTCGACCAGCGCCTGCGCGTGGATCTGGGCTTCGCCGGCGGCCTTCTGCCCGTGTTCCGCCCGCGTTCGGAGGCCGCGCGCGCCGACACGCAGAAGAAGCTGTTCGACCGCCTGGAGAGCCTGCGTGGAGCACCCGGCGAGGAACGCGACGATCTCGCGCAGTACGTGTCGGGAGAGAAGCATGTCGATGAGATCGGCTTGACCGTACAGCAGTGGTGCGGCCGCTTGTTCGTGTCGCATTACTGCGCGTTCAAAGAGACGTACGAGGCCGGGCGCCTGATCGCGAGCTGGCCGAGCGCGCCACCTTGGCGAACCTGGCTCGATCGCAGGAACGGAAAGCTCGCGCGTGCCAAGAGCGTGCTCGAGCACAACGCCGAGGGCGACCTGCACTGCATTCATGCCACCACGATCGGCATGGAGAACGTCGCGCGCTCGGTGCGTAACCTGCGCGGCGCTGCGCAGTCGCATGCAAAGCAGAAGCTCTCGCCCGACGACATTCTGCGTGAATGCCTGGTGGCACCGCCAGCGGTGTTGCGCGGCTGCGCCCGCGAGATCGACGTGCCGTTTCTGAACCAGCCCCTGACTCGCCAGAGCGTGGTCGTGTTCCTCGTGGCGCGCGCGTTCGCGGCATCGGGCGACTTCGACGTCGCGTTTCTGACTGACGGCTGGAGCGCGTGCCCGGCGCGCGAAGTAATTCCCGAGATGCTGCGCTCGGTCTGGTACGCGGCGCACAACGAGGAAGTCGAAGAACAGCACCTGCACGCGAAGATCAACACCTGGACCCGCCTCTGGCATCGCGCTGTTTCCTGAGCACTGCCCCACAGGAGAACCGTCATGGCAACCAATTGGACCCAGGTCGAGAGGGCGAGAACTGACGCGAGGACCGACGCGAGAGCCGCCACGCCGACGCTGGAGCGCGTGAAGACGTTGCTCGAGGACGACAAGCTGCACGAAGCCGTGAACCTGCTCGAAGTCAGCGACGACACGAGCGTGGCTGCGCTCGCGCTGCTCGGCGCCGCGTACTTTCGGCTGGAGGAGTACGGGAAGGCCGTGCACGTGCTGCGCAAGGCCGAGAGTCGCGCAGCGCGTGCGCCGCTCGACGAGAGCCTGCGCGCCCTACTCGATCGCGCGCTCGCCAACGAACACACCGACATTCGGCGGCACGTGCCCGAGCCGATCTATTTCGACGAGCAGAAGCCGCGTACGGAGCCCGAGCCCGGCGCACATCCGAACCTGCCGCCGACAGCGGCACTCCCCAAGTCGACTCTCGCGCGCGCATTCGCCGCGATTGGAACGTTCGGTGGCGTGAAGCTGGGCGAGACGCTGCACGTGCTGACGCAGCTCTTGGGTCGCGAGCCTTCATCGGCGTCGAAGTGGACTACCTGGTACACGCACGACTTGCTGCGCGCCACGCTGATGCTCGCGCGGCGCCGAGAGCGTTTGAACAATGAGCAGCTGTTCGCAGCGTATCCGAAGAGCACGGGCACGGCCTTCTTCAAGAGCAAGGGCCCTTTGCCCGCATGGGCCAAGACCGCCCGTACTCCGGATGGCAGCTGGAACGCTCTCGAAGAGCCGATGGCGGGTGCCGCTGGAACGCGCTTTGGCTTCAACACCGATCCGACGAAGACTCCGGCCGAACCGCTCGCGCGCATGCTCACGCCGAACCCGCGCCTGGTGAGTCGCGAGCTCCTGACACGCAAGGACGGCTTCAAGGCGATCCCGTTCTTGAACCTCACCGCCGCGTCGTGGATTCAGTTCATGAACCACGACTGGGTCAGCTACGGCGATCCCGACGTCAATGCCGAACCGTACCGCATTCCGCTCGCGGAGGAGGACCCTGCACGCCGCGTACTGCATCAGACGCACATGCTCGTGCGCCCCACTCAGCAGGATCCTTCGCGCCGTTCCGGCGAGTCCACGCCCACGCACGTGAACGAGGTGACGAGCTGGTGGGACGCGTCGCAGATCTACGGCAGCGACGCGAAGACGGTGGAGGCGCTACGCAGCCACAAGTCCGGCAAGCTCACGGTCGATCCGAAGACCGGTAACCTGCCCGTACTAGCCGATGGCGTGGAGCACACCGGCTTTCGGCGCAACTGGTGGGTCGGCCTGTCGATGCTGCACACACTGTTCGTCAAGGAACACAACGCGATCTGCGACATGCTCGCGGCACGTTATCCCAAGCTCGACGACCAGCGCTTGTTCGACACCGCGCGCCTAATCAACGCAGCGCAGCTCGCGAAGATCCACACGGTCGAATGGACGCCTGCCGTGCTGCCAAACGCTGCGCTCAACGCTGCGATGAACGCCAACTGGTACGGCTTTCTGACCAACGTGCTGCGCCCGAAGAAGACCCGCAAGACGCTGGCCGAGATCAACATCGCCGACCCGGTCGCCGGAGGCCTCGTAGGCAACGTCACCGACAACCATGGCGTGCCCTATTCGCTGTCACGCGAGTTCGTATCCGTATACCGGCTGCACTCGCTGTTGCCCGACACGATCGCGGTCTACAGCGTGGGTGGCGGCGACGAGCCGAACAAGACGTTCTCGCTCGCGGAGCTGCGGCAAGCCGCGGCGCATCGCGTGACCGGCCAGTTCGCGATGCACGACCTCTTCTACTCGTTCGGTCGCCAATCCGCCGGCCAGCTCGTGCTCAACAACTACCCGACTACGCTGCAAAACCTGAGCATCCCGGGCGCGGGCTTCTACGATCTCGCCGCGGTCGACGTGCTGCGTGATCGCGAGCGGGGCACGCCGCGCTACAACCAGTTCCGGCGCTTGTTCGGATTGAAACCACTCAACGGCTTCGAGGAGCTGAGCGACGATCCGAATGCGATCCGCGCGCTGCGTAACGTGTACGCAAGCATCGAAGACGTCGACCTCCTGGTCGGCAACCTCGCGGAGACGCATCGCCCCAAGGGCTTCGGCTTCGGTGAAACGCTGTTCGAGGTGTTCATTCTGAACGCGTCGCGCCGACTTCAAGCAGATCGCTTCTTCACCGACGCCTATCGCGAAGAGGTGTACACGGCCGAAGGTCTTTCGTGGATCGACGACGCCTCGCTCCGAACGGTGCTCTTGCGGCATTACCCGCAGCTCGGTGCCACGGGGCTCGTCAACCTCGAAAACGCCTTCGAGCCTTGGGATGTCGGCGAGCTCGATCCCAAGCGGCATCCGCTGCGTGAGTTCGACCCCGAGCTGCGCCAAGCCGACGAGCGCCTGCGCCTGCGCAATCGTCTGCTGGCGGACGGCGCAAACACGACCAGCGCACGCAACCCGACGAGTGCGCCATGAACCACGTCGCCTCGCCGCGTGGTAAGCCGCGAGCTCGGGCGCGTGAACAGCCGGCGCCAAGGCAGCCGGCGCGCACGCTGACTGAGCTCGCGAACGAGCTGGAGCAGCTGACGCTTCGGTTCGAGCGCGCACGGGATTCACGCTGCGTGTTCGCACGGGCCTACGCAACGTTGACGCGCGTGCTGGCCAGCGCGGTACCCACGGCCGGCTTCAGCGATCCCGATTGGGTCGAAGCGACGGCGTTCACGTTCTCGGGGTACTACCTACGCGCCATCGACGCCTACGACGCAGGCACATTGCCGAAAGGCGCGTGGGCCACCGTGTTCGACGCGGGCGCACGCGGACAGACCTCGGTGCTCGAAGATTTGGTGCTCGGCATGACCGCGCACATCGTGAACGACCTACCGCACGCGCTCGGCGACGTCGGGCTCACGACCCAGAGCGGACAGACGCGCATCGCGGATTACCACTTGCTGAATCACGTGCTGGCGTCCGCGATCAATCGCATCCAAAACGACATCAGCAAGCACTACGATCCGTTCCTAGGCGCGCTCGATCACTTGTTCGAGAACTACGACGAGATCCTCACGAGCTACGGCCTGCGCATCAGTCGCGCCACCGCCTGGTACAACGCGCTGCGCTTGCTCGACCCCGCGTCACGCGAGGCTGCCAGCTCCGCGATCGCGCAATGCCCCACGATCGTGCGGCGCGAGCTACTCGACCCACCAGCCTATTCGTTGCGCCTGCTGTTTCGCGGCGCGCGCGTGCTGTCACGCGAGTTTCGACGTTGGCCTGCAGCAACAGCCACGCACCACGCGTCTGCCCCCAAGACCAGCGACAGGAGAGACGTTTCATGTCCGCCCACATCGATCTAAGCAACATCAACGTGGACCTCACGCTCGAGAAACTCGCCGAGCTGGGCATTCCTCAGATTGCGCAAGTCCTAGGCACCGGCATCAAGGCCGACGTCGGCCTCGGCAACATCGGGCTCAACGTCGGCGGCAGCGTCGGTCTCGGTCTCGACAACATCAAGGTCGATGCCACGGCCGATGTCGGCCTGAACAACATCCACATCAAAGAGCTGCCGGTCGTTCACACCGACTCCAAGCTCGAGTCCAACTCGAAGATCGACGCCGGCCTCGACAACATACGCATCACCGAGCTGCCGCCGTTTCACTTCGAGTTCTCGATGAAGCCGATCCGCATTCACCTGCCGCTCAACTACAGCTTCTGCCTCGAGCTGTTCGGCGTGCGCCTGTTCAAGTTCTCGGTCTGCGGCGAGGGCATGGTCGTGACCGAAGACTACGTGCCTCACACCACCGAGCGCTGCGGTTGAGCCATGGCGCAGAACCTTCCACCGAACACGCTGCACTTCGGACCCGAGCCGATCGTCTTCGTCGGCGAGCCGCGACGCTGCGTTGGCCTGATACGCGTTCAGAACCGACATGCACACGCCGTCACGCTCAACGAGTTGCGCCTGCGTACCGAGGCTCCGATCGCGGCCGGTGGCTGCTCGGAGCGCGGCCGGATCGACGTCGCGCTGTCGGCGACGGTCTGTGCTCACGCGACGCAAGAGTTACGCGTCTCCCTGCGCATGCAGCCAGGCACACCGCCCGGTAGCTACGAAGCGGAGCTCACTCCAGCAGAAGGCAGGTGCGTGCCGGTCTCGATCCACGTGCTCGAGTGCCGCCGCCTGCGCCTGTCGCCGGCGTCGTTCAGCGTGTCGCACGAAGCGGGCGCCACGTTCAATGTGCGCTTCTCTGCGCAGAATCTGGGCAACGTCGCGCTCGACATTCCGACGCGGGCTGCGCTCGAGCTGCACGACGGCGAGCTCGACTGGACGGACCATTTTCATGGTGCCGCGCGGGCGCATGGCGACGAAGGACACAACGCCTTCCTCGATGCCTTCGTGAAGAAGCTCGCGCACGCGGAGCCGCCGCTCGGCCGCGCGAAGATCGTAAAGGGCGCGGGCATGCTCGCCGCGCAGGAGAGCCGCGTGATCGAAGCGGAGCTCGCGCTGCCCAAGAAGCTGCACAACGGACGCACCTATCAAGCGATCGTCAAAATCGCCGATGCGCAGCTGTTCATGACGCTGCACGTCAGCGGAGAACGTGAAACCCCCAACGTGCCAGGATGACTTTATGACATCACTCTTTTGGAAGCTCGGGCAATTCGCGAGCACGTGCTTCAAGCACGAGGAACACGAAGAGCACGAAGAGCACCACGGGCACGGTCATGAACACGAACACGAGCATGGGCACGGGCATCGGCACGCTCATGATCACCGCTGCGAGAAGGGTTGCAGCTGCTGCGAGATTCCCGAGACCGCGTGTCCACCACGGTGCGTGGGGCGGATCAAATGGAAGCTCGGGCGTGGCAGCGTGCCGGAGGCCACGATTCTCGTCCGCAACGTGGGTCTCGCTGCGCGCACCTTCACCTTCGTGGCGACGCCGCTCGCAGGTCTCGACACGGGGACCGCGAGCCTCAGCGTGCTGCCCGCGAGCGCGTCCCTGGCGCCCGGTCACAGCCAACTCCTGCACGTGAAGCTGCTGAATTCGGCAACACTACGACCCTCGCAGGACTACCACGCCGAGATCTTGGTGCGCGGGGCCTGGGAGCAGAGCATTGCAGTCTTCTGCCACGTCGTACGCGACCCGTTCGAGACGCTGCGCATGGAGCAGAGCGACTCGTTTGCCGAGAAGGCTTTCCATCCGCCGACCGTGAAGACGGCGATCCGCTGGGAGATCGATCGCGGCGTCGTGCCGCAGGCGGCGATCAGCGTGTACAACCTCGGCAAGTCGAGCTGCACGTTCAACTTCGAGGCTACGCCACTGCTCGGTCCCGACCACCCCACGGCAACCGTGGTGCTCACGCCGAGCTCCATGCAGCTCGGACCCGGACAGAACACGGTGGTGCGCGTGAAGCTGCAGGACTCGCTCACGCTGACCGCGGGTCAAGCCTACGACTCGGACATCGTGATCCACGGCTTCTACCAGCAGCGCATCGAGCTGTGCACGTATGTGGAGCCCGACGCGTCCGGATACGTCGAAGTGGAGCAAGGCGAAGCGCCGACGCACCGCCGCGCGCATCACTGGTACGATCACTTTCAGTGCACGGACGCCTGCAGACCCGCGCTGTGACGTACGTGACGGCTCACTCGAGCGTGTAGCCGCGCAGCTTCGCGATCACGCGCAGCTGCTGGCCGCGCACTTCCATCTCGGAGACCACCTGCGCGGGACCCACCCCGGGACAGTACGTGGTGGTCACGCGCTGGCCGGTGCCGGTGTTGTCTTCCTGCACCGAGACGCAGTCCGAGAACGGACCCGCTGCCGTGATCAGCGACACGCCGAGCGCGAGCACATGCGCCGTCGTGTCCTGTCCCGAAGACCAGCTCGCACCGGCGGCGATCGGAGCCTTGAGCAAGTAGCTGCCGTTCGATGCACGCGTGATGCCGTCGTCGTGCACGATGTAGCCGATGGCGCCTTCGCTGCCCGTTGCGACTTCGACGAGGTCTCCCTCGCTGCGCGTCACGCGCGCAACGGCCAGCACGGAATCACCGTCGCCGCTGTCGACATCGTACGACCACGCAGCCGCTGGACGCAGCGGATAGAGCGATGCCGGCGAGAGATCCACGGGCTTCTTCGCTGCCGTAGTCGAGCCCGCGCAGCCGGACGAGATCACAGCGACGGCGACGAAGCCGAGCGCGAATCGGTTCTCAAAACATGTACGCATGGACGATCACCCCAAAGAGCACGAGCGCTGCTGCAAGGACTCCGAACGCGAGCGGATCGACCGTGACGCGAGCCATCATGACGCCGGCGCGCGCTGCGAGCTCGCGATCTACGCTTGCGATCAGCTGCGTGCACAGCTTGCGCATGCGCGCCACGTCACCGGCTTTGTACGCACGCTCGGCTGATCGCAGCAGCTCGTGCTCGCGAGAGCTGGTTGCGGCGCTGCCGCTGGTCGTCGTCACGGTCATCGTCGGTGCAGCATACACCGCTTTCACAGAACACCGAGGCTGCGCAGCGCGACGTAGACGGAAGCGAGGGACAGCGGCACCAGCAGCGCGGCCGCTTTGCGCGCACGCGCGAGGCTGCGGTCGAGATCCAGCGCCAGGAGCTCGGCGCTCGGGAGTATAGACGGCGGCAGCGCGTGGCCACGACGCGCGCGGGCGAGGCCGTCGAGCACCGGCAACGTGCAGACCGCGGTCACCAGCAGCACGAACAGCATGAACGCAAGCCCAACGACCGGCACGCGATCGAACAGGCGCGCCCGCAGGTCGTCGTCGAGGCGCACGCCAGCGCGGTCGACCAGCGCGACGGAACGCGGCAGCTCGTGCTGCGTCACCTCGATCGCATACACGTCGCGCACGCGCACGACGCGCACCAGCTCGATAGCGTGCGCAGACGAAAGCGGCAGCTCGCCCGCACCACCACCGTCGCTCGCGACGACCGACACGCGCAGAGCGTCGACCACGACCTCGAGCGCCGTATCCGGCAAGTACGCACGCACCGGCTCGCGCTGCTTCGCGTCCGGACGCAGCTCCGCAAGCAGCGCACCCGCAGGCGCAGCGCCACTCGCCAAGCGCGACGGGCGCACCAGGGACACCCCGAGCGTGAGCAGCGAGAGCAACGGCACGAGCACCAGGCCTACCCACGAGAACGCATAACGACCCGTGAGAACACGCGCCCGCACGGCGGCTTTGGCGTGCGCCGAATCCAGCGCATGAGCCGCGATCGGCGGAGG
>JADGRF010000311.1 GCA_017881055.1 Sandaracinaceae bacterium | reverse complement strand
CACACGCTGCGCTGCGTCTGAAGCGTGATGAAGGGTTCCGGTGACGGGGCATATCGACAGGTTCACCGCAAACCGACCCTCGCAGGCTCAGATCCCGCGCTACGCCAGCGCTCCGGCCGCCACGGGCGCGCTCGCCGACCCTCGTCGCTTGACACTGCCCCAGGGAAATCCGAGCTTTGTCCGTCCTTGGCGCAGGCCGGAGCCGGCGCAACCTGGTGTGCGCGTCACGCGGATCCACATGGGCGGCACCGAGCCAGGCGAGCCCGTGACGCTCGCTTGTGTCCCGCGCGCTGGCGAGCGCGTGCGCCTGCGTTCCGGCGTCGACTGGCGCGACTACATCGTGCGGGGCGTGCGGCACCTACCGATCGGCGCGGCGGGCCCGGAGGTGGCGGACGTGTTTTTGGATCCGACGCCGTCAACGGCGGACGTAGAACGCGTGTCGAAAGCCGTGGAGTGTGTCGCGAAGGACACGAGGTAGCGGAGCAGCTTCGCGGGGTGGATTGGCTAGGCGACAGTTGGTCCGTACCAAGCAGCCGACACAGACTCGATCACGAGCAAATGCGTCCAGCGCACGCCGGTGTCGGTGAGACGTGATGCCAGCCCATTGCGTATGGTCGCGATCGGCGTCGCCTCGTACCACGTTCCCGCGACCGTCATCTTCGGCAACAGGATCTTTTGCTGAACGCGCGACAATCCAAGCTCGGCGAAGAGTCGGTACGCTTTCTCTTCATCCTCGGCAGCGTACGCGGCATCAAGGCCGAAGACGACGATGATAGATATCATTCGTCCGACCCCTCGTCGTTGTCCGGATCGAAATCAGCGCGTGGAATGTACTTCCCGAGTACGAACACGGAGACGAGTGCCGTCAGGTCCAGACCGCCGACGACAGCCGCAGTTGCAGGGTGGCCCAAGTAACCGAGCCAACCGGCAACACCGAAGCCCACGAGTGCGATCGCGAAGCCGCACAGGACGCCCCACCGTTGAAGCTGCAACTCGCCGTGGACGGTCGCGTGTTCAAGCGAGCGTCGGTGCGTGCTCTCGGATTCCCAGGCAGAAACGATGCGTGTCGCCAGGCCTGGAAGGCCTCATCATATTGTTGCAACATCCTCGGCGGGGGCAGCGGGCCGACGAACGCCGCGGAGACAAGTGCTGCCAAGACTTGCAGTGTGCCTGTAACGGGCGACCTTCAGAGGCCAGGGAGGCAAGGGGACGCTCCGACCGCATCGCGTGGCTGCCGGGGCAGCAGGTGGAGACGGGATAGGTTCCTGCCTCACGAGGCGGCTCGGACGTCTATCTACCGCGCAGTCGCTGCCACCGGTTGCGGTGACAACGACACCACCGTGCGTAGTCTCCCGAGTCGCGCATGTCCTGCGGCCTCATGGCATGGTCGGTTGCTGCTGCTGTGCCGCGAAACGTTGGGCCAACTGCTGCTGGAGACTCTGGCCGACGCCGAGCAGCGTCCAGCAAATATCCGAACATTCCTGATCGCCGCGTACCGCTACCAGCAGCTGGAGTTGCGCGATCACCGCCCGCACGTAACCGAGTGGCGGCGGCACGAGGTCGATTGCGAGCGCTGCGGCTCCTCGACGACAGCCGCGTATGACAGCTCGAAGATCCCCAACTCGGCGTTCGGACCTTGCTTGACCGCCGTGGTCGCGATGCTCACCGGCGCCTATCATCTCAGCCGGCGCAAGACGCAGAACCGGTGCCGGCGGGTTTCCCGGGTAGCGATCCGTTCGGCAAGTGAGCTTTGGGAAGAGAAGGGGGATTCGGCTATGACTACGCCTTCACTTTACCTTGGTGCGGCACGCCCGCTGCGCGCGACGCAGGCTCCGTATTCGTTGCAGCTGCCGGCGCATCATCTCGTCACGCACGCCGTGGTGATGGGGACGACGGGCAGTGGCAAGACGGGCCTCGTGACCGTGATGGTCGAAGAGGCGCTGCGTGCGCGCGTGCCGGCGCTGGTGGTGGATGTGAAGGGGGACTTGCCGAATCTCCTGCTCTCGTTTCCAAGCTTCTCGCACGAGGCGTTCTTGCCCTGGGTGCAGAACGACGCGCACGTGACCACCGAGCAGGCGCGCGTGGCGCTGGCGCAACAGCTGGCGACGCAGCGCAGGGAAGGGCCCTCGGCGTGGCAGATTGGCGAGGCCGCGCTTGCGAGCTTTCGCGCTGGCACTTCGATCCGCGTCGTCACGCCGGGGGCGACGGCGGGCGAGATGCTGCACGTGCTCTCGTCGCTCGAACGTAGGTCGTCGCGCTGGGACACAGACGCGGAGAGCGTGCGGGCGGCGTTGAGCGCGGCGGTCTCTTTGCTGTTGCGTCTGCTCGGTCGGGACCCGGACCCGGCGAAGAGTCGCGAGCACGTTCTGCTCAGTGCTGGCGGAGCAGCGGCTCTTGGCCGGGCAGACGGCGGAGCTCGGCGCGCTGCTGCATGACTTGGCCACGCCGCCGCTCACGCACATCGGCGCGCTCGAGATGGACGAGTTCATGCCCAAGCGCCAGCGCAAGGAACTGGCCGCGGCGCTCAACACGCTGCTCGCCTCGCCCACGTTTGCGAGCTGGCGCCAAGGCCTCACGCTCGACATCGCCGAGTGGATGAAGAACGACGGCCCCACCACGCCGGTCACGATCGTGAGCGTGGCGCACCTCGACGACGAGGAGCGCGCGCTGGTGCTCGGCGTGCTGCTCGAAGAAGTGCTGTCGTGGGTGCGCACGTTGCTGGGCTCGCAACGCCTGCGAGGCCTCGTGGTGTTCGACGAGGTGTACGGCTTTCTGCCGCCGCATCCGAACAACCCTCCCACCAAGCGCCCGTTGGTTGCGCTGATGAAACAAGCGCGTGCCTTCGGTGTGGGCGTGGTCGTGGCCACGCAAAACCCGATGGACCTCGACTACCGCGCGCTCAGCAACGCCGGCCTATGGTGCATCGGCCGCCTGCAAACCGACGCCGACCGCGCACGCGTGGTGGAGAGCGTGGCGGGTGGCGAAGCGGCTGGCGGAGGAGAAGCCGCTTCGGAGCTGACGCAGGTATTGAAGAGGCTCGCGCCGCGCTGGTTTCTGGTGCGCGACGCGCACCTCGCCGAGCAGACGCTGCTGCTGCAACCGCGCTGGACGATGTCGTTCATGCGCGGGCCGATGACGCGCTGCGAGACTCAAAAGGCGCGGGGAGCGGGGCGTAGTGCTAGCTGGCTGGCACGCGGCGGCATTTGATCGTAGCGTCCCGCGCATGCGGGGGGTCGGCATCGCTACCCAAAACGCTCGTGTGCTGCAGCTCTTGCTGTCGGCTTCGCTCACGCTCACGGTCGGCTGCGCGCTCTGGCATCGTGACGACGGCAGCCGCGCGCTGCCGCAGGCGACGTTCGATGCGGGGCAGGTCGCGGCGCGCGATGCGGGCGAGGCGCGCAGCAGCGAGCCGGACGCCACGGCGCTTGGCGGGGACGCGGGCAGCGACGCGGGCACGTTGCGAGCGACGATCGTCGAGCCCCGCGGAGACGTCAGCATCGATGCCGGCGGGTTCGTCGACTTTCGCGGCGCGTGCGGCGGGCCGCGTCCCATCGTTCAAGAGCACTGGGACGTGTCCGGTTTGAAGACCAGCGGCGGCGGCCCGCGCTTGTCGCACGTGCGGTTTGCGGACGAAGGTCAGTACACGGTGACGTTGCTGTGCACCGACAGCGCCGGCGCGCGAGCGATGGCCTCGCTGCGCGTGAGTGCGTGGCGCGTGCCTTCGGTGGCGTTCACGGCGGTGGCCGGGCCGAGCACGCCAAAGTGGCGCTACGCGCCGAGCGATGATGCGTATGTCGCTTCGCTCGAGCAACTCGACCACGCGCGCCAGATCAGTCCGGCGCGCAGCGCGCCGCAAGACGTGCTGCCGCGCGTGGGGCAGCCCAGCTACGACGCCGACGGCCAGCACGTGCTCGCGATCGCCGCGTACCGCTCGACGTACGACGAGGCGCTGCTGATCACGCCCTGCCGCGGCGCCGCCGGTTGTGACCAGTCGCTGGGCATCCAACCTTTGCTGCACACGCCGCTCGAAGTGCGCTACGCGCAGTGGGCGCCGGACTTTCAGTCGATCGCGGTGGCGGGCGAGCACGACGTGTATTTGGTGCCGGTGCATGCGGGTGTGGCAGGCCAGGAGATTCATCTGAGCGATGCGTTCGCGGACCCTGCGGAGCTCGATGGCCAGGATGTCGACAAGCCGCATCCCGCGCTGCTGTTCGTCGGGCACGGGCGGGGGCTAGCGTTTCGAACCCGCGCCAAGGCGCAGGTGCTGCCGATTGGTTTAGCGATCGCCGACGTCGCAGCTTCAGCTTCGGTTGCGAGTGGTGCAGCTGTCACGAACCAGGTGGCGCTGGATTTGGCGCCGTTCGGGACCGACGCCAGCTCGCTCGGTGACCTGATCGTGGCGCCGGATGGAGGCAACCTGGCGTTCACGTCGGTCGACCGGCAGTGGACAGGTCCGGTGTTGCAGAGCGCGTATGCGCTGGACATCGACGCGTGGCTCGCGGACCCCACCACGCGGCCCACGCAGCTGCCGGCGGGTGTGTCTGGTCATGCGATCAACCAGCTGGCGGTCGGCCACTCGCGGCTTTGGGTGTACGAGCTGGCCGATCCCACGTCGACCACGAGTCAGGCTGGAACCTGGCTTTCGTATCGCTGGGATGGCAGCGATCCGATTCGCGTTCAAGAGCGCTGGCCTGCGTTCAGCTGGTTGCAGGCGTGCGGCGACTATGCCGTGACGGGTTCGACGACCATGGGCGCGCCGCTGCCGGTGTTGCAGGTGACGGACACGAGCACGATCACGTCGCTGACCATCGACGTGGGTCCGCACGAGCTGAGCTGGACTGGCTTCTCGCGCGACTGTCGCTACGGGCTGTTCTACAAGGAGGATGGGGGCCTCGTGGTCGTGGACCTGGTGAGCCAGACGGTGTGGTTCGGTCCGGCGTTCAACATCCACGTCGAGAGCGTGGAGTTTGATGTCAGTGGGCAGTACATGGTGGCTTCGGACCGCTTTGGGCCGCGCCATTTGCTGCGCGTCTCGGGCAATCAACTGGTGAGCGTGTTCGATAGTCAAACGCGCTCCACGGCGGCGGTGTTGAGCCACGGCGCGTTCTACAGCCTCAGCTCGAACGCGAACGTGTTTCAGCCGAAGCCTTCGACGCTGCTGCGCATCCCGCTCGACGGCAGCGACCAGGTGCAGAGCCTGGGTACGTTCGGGTTCTTTGCCGACGGCTTGGCGGCCGCGCCGCTGGGTGACGAGATCAGCCTGTTCGCGGGTGGCGCCGACGGCGTGTCCACGAATCCGGGCGGCCTGTTACAGCTCTCGGGCGGTGTCAGCTGGCAACTCTTGCCCCTGCCGGCGGCGCCCGGCGGAACGGTCGCCGGGCTGACTCCACTCGCCAACCGCACGCTGCTGATGTCCGGTGACTTCACGCAGCTCGACATGATTGGGCTATTCTCGGTCCAGACCGATGTTGGGGGTGCCACGCGGCGTCAGACGTCCGAGGGCTTCAACGTCGACCAGTTCTTTGTCGCACCCCACCAGCATTGGTTCACGGCGTGGCAGCTGACGACCGGCGCGCGGAATGCCGTGATCTCGGCGTTCGGGCTCGATCCGAGCACAGATTCCCGCGGCGCTCGTGGCTCGGTGACCGCTCGGTTTGGCGATGGGCAGCTCATCCAAGATTCGTTCGCGCCGCTGCAGTTGGTCGACCAGGCTGTGCTCTTCGGCTCCGATGGGCGCGTACGCATGGTGTCCAGCGAGCCCGCGAGCAGCATGCGCGCGGCCTCGCCGACGCACATCGCGGTCTCGCAGGGCACGTCGCAAGCGCAGCAGGTCGTGGTGATCGACGTCGACGACACACGTCACACGTTGGTTCTGCCCGAGTTCGCGGACTCCGGAACCAGCGTGTGGTTCAGCCCGAACGACCAGTGGCTGCTCTACGCAGCCGGACCGGACACGAACGGCATCTACCACTGGCGTTCGGCCGACCTGAGCACAGGCAAGATCACGCAGGTCGAGGCGCTCGATGGCAGCGCGTTGCCCACCGACCTGTCCGATCCCAAGTTCACGCCCGACGGTCAGACGGCGTTCATCCTTCCGCCAGGCATGGCGGTCGGCGGTGTCTGGCAGTGCGCGGGTACGTTGCTGCTTCGGCAGGGCGCGTCCCGAGTGGTGGCAGCTGACACGACGACCCATCCGCTCGACTGCGCCGTGTTTCCCGCGCCCGATAGCAGCCACTTCGCCTATGACTCCAACGGCTTGTACGTGGCCGAGGTCGCGCATCCCGAGCACGTGGTGCGCGTGGGCCCAGCGGGCGTCCAAAATGCGTACTGGTCGCCGGACGCGCGCTACTTGGTGTACTTCATCGGGCCCTACACGGCGCCGAGCACCGCGGTCATCGACCTGCAGCATCTGGAAAGCTCGCCTGCAGCGCTACCGCACGCCGTGCCGTACTCGCTGACCTTCGATCGCAGCGGTCAGCGCGTGCTCGGTGCGTACCTGGACGGCTGGGACGGCGGGTTCGCCGTGTGGCCGATGAACGCGCCGTCGCAGGTCATCCGTGTCGGCCCCGCAGGCTGGACGGTGGACTCGGCGGTCTGGGTGGAGTGACGCGCGCGCCACAAGCGCGGCTCTCAGGGCGTCAACGCGATCTACTCGCCCACGGCGACGGGCTTCGGGGTGTACGTCAACTCCACCAACGGTGGCATCACGCCCGCGCTCGCCAACCGCTGCCTGGCCGTCGTATACCCTCCAGCTGGAAGCTCATCGTCCAGTCAGAGTCGAAGGGCGCTTGAGCACAACGGCGCTGCATGACGCCGTCGGTCTCCGAGCGACGGCGTAGGATTTCGCGCTCCATCTTGAGCTGCTTCACCTCACGCCGAAGGTGCTGCAGCTCCTGCTTCTCCGACGCCGTCAGGGCTGCGATGTCGCCACCCTCGCAGGCTTGCTCCTCGGCGTTCTTGACCCAGCCGCGAACCGCCGACTCGGTCAGGTCCAGACGCCTGCAGATGTCGGTGATGCTCTCGCTCTCAGCCTGGCAGAGCCTGACCACGTCAGCCCTGAACTCGTCCGTGAACGCACGACGCGCACGGCGCTGCTTCTTGCTCTTCTTGCTCTTCTTCGATTCCATGGGGACACTCCTTGCGCACTATCGCGCCTTGTTGGCTGTCCACCAAACGGGGGGAAGGCCAGGCCATGGATCCGAGCGACCTGTGGACGCTTCCCAGTCTCATCGTACCCGTGCTCCTCGGCTGGAGGCCGAGCGCTGCGTCAGCTGAAAGCACGAAGCCCCCGCCACTTGCGTGGCGAGGGCCTCAT
>JADGRF010000310.1 GCA_017881055.1 Sandaracinaceae bacterium | reverse complement strand
TCGCGAAAGCAGCTGTTGACCAAGTTCTCCGCGCGCACGAACTCGGTCACGCACAGGTTTGCGCCATACGAGCGACACACGGCGCGAAACGCCGCGTCCGAGACTTCTTCCATCGGCGCCAAGAGCACGGGCGTCGAGGCAAAGAAGCTGTCGAAATCGAAGGGCATGCGCGGCGCGACTCTAGCATTGGTCGGGCGTCGTCGCGACGCGTGCGGAGCGCTCAGCGCGCCGGCCTGCGCGCCAGCCAGATCACGTGGTAGCGGCCGCGACCTTTGCGCGAGCCGTGCACGCGTTCCACGCGCACCTCGAAGCCTTGCTGCCGTAAGCGCGCGGTGAAGCGATGGTCGTCCGAGATCGACCAGACACCGAGCACGCCGCCGGGCTGCAGCGCAGTCCAGATCTGTTCGAGGCCGCGCGCGCTGTACAGCGCGTTGTTGATCTTGTGCGCGAGCGCGCTCGGGCCGTTGTCGACGTCGAGCAGGATCGCGTGGTAGCGATTGGGCTCGGCGCGGATGCGCGCGCGCACGTCACCTGGAACGAGCTGGGCTCGTTTGTCTTCCAGGGGTCGCCCGGCCAAGTCGGCGAGCACTCCGCGGTTCCACTCGACGACGGCGGGCACGAGCTCCGCGACTTCGACGACGCTCGAGGCGTCCACGGCATCGAGCGCGGCCCGCAGCGTGTACCCCATGCCGAGGCCGCCGACCAAGACGCGTGTTTGCCGTGCGCCTGCGAGGTGTGCGCAGCCGAGCGTGCCGAGGGCGCGCGACGAGCTCTCGTCGCCGTTCGACATCAGCTCGATGCCGCCGGCGCGGATCAAGTATTCGTGACCGCGACGGCGCAGCTGGAGCAGCACGCCATCGGGTGCGGTCGTCGTCGCAAGCTCTTCCCAGGCAAGCACGGCGGCTGCGTAGCCCGGGGGCGTGCGGGACGCAAGCGCGGCTCAGCCCGCCACGACTCGCAGTCTCTTTTCCGCTGCTCTGCGCTCGCGCGGCTCGCGCAGGAACAAGCGCAGGAGCCCCGGCAAGATGAACATCGTGAGCAGCGTCGAGAGCGCGATGCCGCTGACTACCGCCGTTGCCAAGGGACGCTGCACTTCGGCGCCCGCACCGGTCGCGAGCGCCATCGGCAGAAAGCCGAACGCTGCGACGGCGCCCGTGGTGAGCACTGCACGCGCGGTCTGCAGCGCGCCCTCACGCACGGCGCCTTGCAGTGGCCAGCCCGAGGCGAGCTTCGTTCGCACAGCGCTGCCCATGACCACGCCGTTCAAGACCGAGACGCCGGCCAGCGCGATGAAACCAACAGCGGCAGGAATGCTGAACGACAGGCCGCGCCCGACTAGGCCCAAGATGCCGCCCGTCAACGCGAACGGCACGACCGAGAACACGGCCAGCGACAGGCGCATGTCCTGGAACATCCAGAGCAGCATGCCGAAGATGATGGCTAGCGCGAACGGAACCACGAAGGTGAGCCGCGCGCGTGCGCGCTCGAAGTTCTCGAACTGTCCGCCCCAGGTCACTTCGTAGCCGCTCGGTAGCTTTACTTGCGCTGCCACTTTGGCCTGCGCTTCGTGCACCCACGAGACGAGATCGCGACCACGCAGGTTCACCTCCACGCGCACGGTGCGACGTAGATCTTCGCGGCGAACTTGCGCAGGGCCCTCGGATTCTTCGATGTCCGCGACTTCCGAGAGCGGCACCAGCGGTCCCGCTGCCGCTTCCACGAACAGCTCGCCCAGTGCTTCGGGCTCCGCTCCGCGCGGTGGCGCAATCAAGCGTAGATCAAAGCGCTTTTGGCCTTCGTAGATGAAGCCGACCGGAATGCCGACGCGCGCCGCACGCACCACGCTCAGCGCGTCTTCCGCGCGCACGCCGTAGCGGGCCAAGCGCGCACGGTCCGGGCGCACGGTGATCTGCGGAGCCCCGAGCAGGCGCTCCACGCGCGTGTCGCCGGTGCCGGGGATCGTGCGCACGACGGCCGCCACCTGCTCGCTGAAGGTCTTCAGCTGCTCGAGCTCGGCGCCGAAGATGTTGATCTGCACGTCCGCGCGCGAACCGCTGACCAGCTCGTTGGTCTTGTCTTCGATCGGCTGTGACACCGACACGAACGTGCCGGGGATCGACTCTTCGATCGCGTCTTTGATTGCGATCGACAGCGCATCGAGATCGTGCGCGGTGGTCCAGAGCTTCTTGTCTTTGAGGTGCACGAAGATGTCGGTGTTGTCGTTGCCGACCGGATCGATCGCGACTTCTGCACGGCCGGTCATGCCGAGCGTGGTGATCACCTCGGGAAAGCGCTTGAGCACGCGCTCGGCGGCGAGGTCGAGCTCTTTGGCTTGGGCCAGGTTGATCGACGGTGCGCGCCGGATCGTGACCACGACGTCGCCTTCATCGATGCGTGGCACGAAGTCTGCGCCGGCGCCCGCCATCAGCCAGAAGCTGCCGATCATCGCAATGCCGGCTCCGGCCACGAGCCACCATGTCTTGCCGAGCGCCCAGTCGAGCGCACCCGCATAACGGTCCGTGAGAAAGCTGACCCAGTGCGGTCCGTGGTCTTTGGCGGGCGGCACGAACAGCGCGAGCATCGCGGGGAAGAAGACCACCGAGTAGATCAGCGCGCCAAACAACGCGCACGCCATGGTGATCGCCATCGGCTTGAACATCTTGCCTTCGATGCCGGTGAGGCTCAGCAGCGGCAAGTACACGAGCATGATGATCGCGACGGAAAACGCGACCGGTCGTGCGACCGAGCTGCACACCTCGGCGTACGCTCCGTCGCGCGCCTTCTTCACGAGCTGCTTGCCGGCGAGCGCGCCGACCACCGCTTCGAGCAGCACGATCGGACCGTCGACGAGAAAGCCGAAGTCGATCGCGCCGAGGCTCATCAAGTCGCCCGTGATGCCGAACAGATGCATGCCAAGCACGGCGACCGTCATCGACGCGGGGATGCCGAGCACCACTACCAGCGCGCCGCGGATCGTGCCGAGCAACAGCGCCAGCACGAGCGTCACCACCAGCGCGCCCTCGACCAGGTTGCGCATGACGGTGGCAAGCGTGCGGCCGACGAAGTCCGAGCGATCGTAGATCGGCTCGATCTTCACGCCGGGTGGAAGCGTCGCGGAGATCTCGTTCACCTTGGCTTTGACTGCATTCACGACGTCGCGGCTGTTGCTTCCGACCAGCATCATCGTGACGCCGGTCACCGCCTCGCCTTCGCCGTCGCGCGTGATCACGCCAAAGCGCATGGCGGCGCCGATCCGCACGCGCGCGACGTTGCGCACGAGCACCGGTGTTCCGTCGGGCGCCGCACGCAGGACCACGTTGCCAATCTCGTCCTCGTTGGCGAGCAGGCCCACGCCGCGCAAGGTCAGTGACTCGCTGGCCTTCTCGATGTACCCACCGCCGACGTTCGCATTGGCGCGCTCCAGCGCTTCGGCCACTTGGCTCAGCGTCAGCGCGTAGGCATGCAGGCGCGCGGGGTCGAGCACGACCTGGTACTCCTTGAGATCGCCACCCATCGTGTTGAGCTCGACGATGCCCGGAACCTGCCGCATCTTCGGCGCGATCTCCCAGTCGAGCAGCGTGCGCAGCTGCGTCGGCGAGTGCTGATCGGAACGCACCACGAACTGGTAGATCTCGCCGAGGCCGCCCGATACGGGCGAGAGCTGCGGTCGGCCTGTGCCCTTCGGGAGCTCAGTTTCCACCTGACGCACGCGCTCGATCACGACCTGACGCGCGAGCCACAGGTTGGTGTCGTCGTGAAACACCACGGTCACCGCCGACAGGCCGGCCCGAGAGACCGAGCGCAGCTCGCTCAGCCAGGGCACGCCGTTCAGCGCCAGCTCCATCGGCGCGGTGACGGCGCGTTCCACCTCGACGGCCGAGAGGCCCGGCGCGTCGGTCAGCACCGAGACCTGAATCGTGGACACGTCCGGAACCGCGTCAATTGGCAACGTGCGTGCCGCGAAGAAGCCGACGCCGAGCAGGGCCGCCAGCAGCACGGCCATCAAGCGCTTCAGACGAATCGAAGTTTGTACGAGGCCGGTCAGCATGGCTATCTGAAGATCTCCGATTTGAGCGCGAACACACCGCTGACCACGATCCGGTCCTCGGCCGAGAGGCCCTTCGACACTTCGACGCGCGAGGCGTCTTCGCGGCCGAGCTCGATGCTGCGTGGCTCCACCGCCAGCTCGCCGACGGCCACGAACACGGTGGGCTTGCCGTCGACGCGGGTCACGGCGTCGCGGGGGATCACCAGCGCGGAGCTGTTCGTGGCCGATGAGTGAATCCGTGCGCTCACCGATTGGCCCGGCCGCAGCGGTGTCTCGGGTTGCTCGACGACCACGCGCATGGCCGCGGTGCGGGTCTCGAGATCGATCTCGTCGCCCACGTACGCGACGGTGCCCTTCAACACCGGGGCCGCTGCGTTCGGCACGATCACGTCGACCGGGTCGCCCTGCTCGATCATCGCGACCTCGCGCTCGAAAACCGCCAGCTGGATCCAGACGCGACGTAGATCGGCGACGCGAAACGCCGTCAGCGTGGGCTCCACGAATTGTCCGCGCGACAAGTTGCGCTCCACCACCTTGCCGGCGATCGGGCTCTGCAGAAACAGAATGCCGGGCTCGCCGCCGGGCGTGCCGCCCATCGCGCGCACGCGCCCTTCGGCGGCAAGCAGCTCGGCGCGCGCCGCAGCTGCGGTGGCGGAAGCCAGCTCGGCGTCGCGATACGACGAGATCTTGTTGTCGGCGAGCTCGCGTTCACGCTTTTCGTTGACGGTGGCAGCTGTCGCTTGTGCGCGGGCTGAGATCAGCGTCGCTTGCGCCTGACCAAGCTCGGCGCTCTCGATCTCGGCGAGCACCTCGCCTGGCTTGATCTGATCGCCCTCGATGTGCCGCACGCTGCGCACTCGGCCTTCTATGCGCGCCCCGATCGCGGCCACCAGGTTCGGATCGAACGTGACCGTGCCCGTGACGTGCACGAGCGGCGAGATCGTGGAGCTCTCCGGCGCACCGAAGCGCAGGTCGTTGCGCTTTGCGAAGTCGCTCGAGTAACGAATCCGCGCGCCGTCCATGAACGGCACGTCGCGCTGCGCTTTGATTGGCGGCTCGTCGACGGGCCTGCCGCGTATCCACAGCAAGAGGCCAAGCGCGAGCGCGAGTCCGGCGAGCACTGTGGGTGCCCAGGTCGGCCATTTCTGCCCGCGCTGCCAGCGTTTTCCGCCACCGGATTCCGTCGGTGAAAGCGGGGGTCCGTGCTCGATGTCGGTTGCAGTGTCTGTCACGGTGCGTCTCCTCCTCGTGCGCGAGCCAAGCTCAGGCGTTCGTTCCAAAGTGCCGAGAGCGCCTCGATGCGCTGCGCCCGGACCAAGACCAGCTCGCGCGCGGCAAACGCCACGCGAAACCAAT
Source organism: Sandaracinaceae bacterium (assembly GCA_017881055.1). Taxonomy (GTDB): domain Bacteria; phylum Myxococcota_A; class Polyangia; order Polyangiales; family JAFGIB01; genus JADGRF01. Next base: position 880 of record JADGRF010000310.1, on the reverse strand, counting down.
CGAAGCGGCCTGCTTTCCAGGCGGCCTCGGCGAGCGCGAACGATCGTTGCGCTGCGGGTAGCGCTGCCTGCGTGAGCTCGAGCAGCTCGGCGCGCCGTCCTTCGTAGGCGGCCCAGAAGCCGCGCACCTCGCGAGCGATGCGCCGTTGCAACAGCTCGTTGCGCACGGTCTCGGTCTGCAGGCCCTGCGCCACGACGGCGCGAGGCCCTTGGTTTCGCTGCGCGACTGGCAGCTCGCCGCTGATCCCGATGATCGCGAAGATCGGTGAGACCGGCGACGCGTCCACGCCCGCGTACACGCCGAGCTTCGGGAACGTCTCGCGCTCCAAGCGCTTCTGCGACGCTTCGAGCGACGCCGTGCGTGCCTGCGAGGCAGCGAGCGCAGGGTGGTGCGCGAGCGCATCCTTCATGTACGTCGCTGCCGGCTGCAGCGCCTCGGGCTCGTCGATCGTCGTCGTCAGCAGCACGTCGGTCTCGGCGGGTACGTCGAGCGCTTCGCGCAGCGCCATCACGTGCTCGTCGCGCTCACGCAGCGCGGCGCGCTCCGCGGCCTTGAGCTTCGATAGCTCCAGCTCGGCCGACGCGGGCTCGAAGTCCGAGCCTGCGCCCAGCTCCAGGCGCTTTTGCGCGGCGTCCAGCACGCCCTGTGCGATCACGAGACCTTCACGCGCCGCCGCGATTCGCAGCTGCGCGAGCTGCGCGCCGACGTAGCTGGCGATCACCTGCAGTCGTGCGTGCACGCGATCGACGTTACGCTCGGCGCGCGCCAGCTCGACGTCGCGCGAGACCTCTTCGACGCGGGCCGAGGGCGCGCCGCCCAGATCGAACAGCGCATCGACCGTCGCGCTGTAGCCGAGCTCGCGCAGCGGCGCGTCTTTCAG
>JADGRF010000309.1 GCA_017881055.1 Sandaracinaceae bacterium | reverse complement strand
GATGGACGGCCCGACCGACGCGCTGCTCGCGGCGGCAGCGGACCTTGAAGCTCGCCGTCCGACGTCCGCCATGTTGGCCAGAGTCGTCGCGCCGACCGAGAGCGGTGTTGTCGTGGCCACGTTCTGGGAGTCCGCCGAATCGCGAGACGATTATCAGTCACAGCCGGAGCACCGAGAGGCGCTGCAGGCGAGCGGTGTGCTTGACGCCGTGACGGAGGTGCGCTCACGCGTCTTCGACGATGCGGAGCTGAGGTTGCCGTAGCGACGCACGTCCTGGGCGAGTCCGTTGCACCAGCCGTTTCCCCTCACGCGTGGCAGGAGCGACCTCGCCTGCTCCCTTGGACGACGACCGGGAGCGCCTATGGGCTTGGGAACGACGTTGCGGTGCTCTGGACCGTTCGTGGTCGCGGTTGTGCAAAGCAGCGGTCGAACAGATTCGACGCTCTGCTCGTTGTTGTTGGCTATCTTGCGATCACCGCTGGGATGCTCGTCGATCCCGCCCGCCGTTAACGGGGAAGGAAGACGGTGACATCGCGTAGATCCTCCACCAGGTTGCCAGCGAGGTCAAGCGCTATCCCGAGGTCTTCGACAGAGGAGAACCCGCCGACCTGTGCTCTGGCCTCGACGATGCGCGTGGCCAACGCGTCATCGACCCCCGGCAGCTTCGCAAGCGCCGACGCCGGCGCATTGTTGACGTCGACCAAGCCCACATCAGGCGTCCCGGCGATATCGGGCCTGCCCACACCCATCTCGCGCGCCAGCATCGGCTTCTCACGAGCAAGCTGCTGCGCCTCGCGCCGGTCACGCAATCGCGCTTCCGCCCGCTCAGACGCGTCGAGCAGTGGTGAGCTCATCCGCTGCTCATACGCCGGGCGTATGACAAAAGAGGTTGCCGCCGCACCTGCCCAGGCGACGATCAATAGCAACCCTGCGACAGCGCTGTACTGGTGGTGGCCGTGGGCGCTGCTTGTCGTCGACGCGATCCATCCTGCCACGGCGATCGCAGACCACAGCGCGCCAAGCACAACCCAGCTCCGCACGCGTGCCCGCACACCGGCGTAGATCGGAACCCACGAGCCAAAACCAATGGGCAAAAGCGACAGCCAAGGCCAGCGACTACGAGCGCGCTCGGGTTCCTGCGTCGACACGATGGGGATTCTCTCAAGACGCGTGCGACCATCGGGCCAACGCAATCCGGTGCTGCTGCTTCCCCGTCGTCAGCCGGGACGCTGGTTGGCAAATCCGTCGCTACCGCAATGGACGACCCGCGGTAGCGCGTCCGCGAACGGAGCGACGCCGTCGCCAAAAGCGTATCTCTTCTGGTTTGCGCGACAGGCGAAAGGCTGAGCTTGCTTCGTCTTCCTCGATCTGGGGCGACCAAGGCGCCGGCGGCAGCTGCCGCAGAAGCGCGCGGCAGGATCAACACTCACCCGCTTTGCGAGGGTCAAATTGTCGACTGAGCGCGCATTTCCCACACGAACCTGCCGAACTTAGTACGGATGATGCATCTAGAGAACCGATCTATCGTGCGTTGAGGTTCATTGCTCCGAAGGGAAGGGCCATGTCTGTTTCGCACGCCGGAGAGCCTGCGTCGCTGCGCGAAGAGAGCCGAAACGCGTATGCCAGGCCGGTGCCACCGGAAACGTGCAGCGTCCTCATCAATGCACGACGGATGGAGTTGCTGGCACGGCTCGACGCCATTCCGGCGCCCAAGCGAGATCATCCGAGTTTCGAGAGAGCCAAGGAGTGCCTCTCGGCTGCCGAGTCAGCCACAAGCGAGCCAGAAGGCATCGTGAAGCGGTTCCGCGACTGGTGGTCTGGCGAGCGCATCGAGCGAGGCTGGAGCGCCGTCCACCAAGCCGAGGACGCTCTCATCACGCTCGAACCACGACACGCAGTGCTGCAGGATATCCCTGCACTACAGGAGCGTCTCAACGAAACGCTTGACCGGCAAGATCCGCGCTACGTCAGCTTCACGGGACAGCTCAGCAAGATGGCCAAGGACGAGAGGCTCGACGAAAATGAGATCAAGTCGCTGATCCACATCAGGCACCTGATCCACCGAGCGACTAATGACAGCCATCAAGGCGTTCGCGCGTTTCGAAACCTAGTGGTCGTAACCTCTGTTGCGCTCGTCGTAATGCTTGTGGTCGCTGTCATCTGGCATTTCCTCAACCCGAGCTTTCTGTCGTTCTGTAACAAAGGCGTCTGCCTCAACGGCACCTCACAGTCCCACGGCATTGATCTAGCGGAGATCGTAGGTGTCGGTCTTCTTGCCGGCCTGCTAGCCGGCCTTCTGACCCTCGGAAAGCTCAAAAGTGTGAATTCGCCGTACAACCTTCCCCGGGTCCAAGTGTTGCTGAAAGCTGTGGCGGGAGCGACAACGGCGCTCTTAGGGATTCTAATTCTGCAGTCAGGCTTGATCTTCGATGCAGCTAAGACGACTGGAACAGCAATGTTGGCGTACGCAGCGCTCTTTGGGTATTCCCAGGAGCTCTTCACGCGCGTCATCGATCGCCACGTATCGTCGTTGCTCGGCACGAAGCCATAGAGATGCAGCTGCCCGGGTTATCGGTGGGGCCGGCAGCCAGCGACGCCCCCCGCTGCCGCAGGATCGGAGGCGCCTGAGCCCCTGACGGGTTCTCCGCTGCCGCTTTGGACGACAAGCGGTAGCCGGCTTGACTGGGCCACCGGCGACGAGCCGATGACCGGCGCGCAGGCGTCCTACCTCGAGACCCTCAGCCGCGAGGCCGGCGAGGAGGCCCCGCCGGCCGACCTGACCAAGGCCCAGGCGTCCGAGCGCATCGACGCGCTCCAGCAGCAGACGGGGCGGGGCGCCTAGCGCGCCTCACTCCGTCGCCGCGAAGCGCCACATGGCCGCGCCGAGCATCACGAGACCCAGCACCACGATCACGCTCGCCTCGAAGAGCGCGGGCAGGTGCCAGCCGAACCCTCAAAAGCTGATCAGGACGCGACTTTCACGTCGCTGAGCTGGATGATCGGCGCTTCGCTCGCATAGTTCGCCACGTCGTTCCGGATCTGCTCGGCGACCGGGCCGATCGCCTGCTGGTACGACTCGACGGAATCGAAGCGCAGATGGCACAGCACTGCGAACTCTGCCTTCGTGCCGGGAGCACGGCCGCCGAGCCCCTG
>JADGRF010000308.1 GCA_017881055.1 Sandaracinaceae bacterium | reverse complement strand
CGAACGTCGGATCCACGCTACAGGCCACCGACTGCGACTCGGCGGCCGCGCTGCTGAGGCAGCTGACGACCTCGATGTGGACCTTGCCGGACGCATCCGTTCCGTTCAGCACGATCGGTGCGGCGTAAACCGCCACGTTCCCCTCGCGCGGCAGCACGGGGGCACTGGTCGAGCGGTTCGGATTGAGCTCGAACTCCTCCCCGGTCTGGGGATCGACGAGGATGGCGGGCGCGGTGCCGCCCTGTGCCGCGGGATGCTCGCGGTCCGTCTCCATCGCGCAGGCGCCCAGGAGACTCGCGACGATAACGGCCACGGACTTCAAATCCGTGTTCATGCGGCCCTCCTTCAAGAAGCTGCCGGATGCTACACTGACGACTACTGTAGTCAACCGCCTACACTAGATCGAGGCCACGAATTCCGGGCTCTCGCGCTGTTTGGGGTAGCGGAACGGCGGAAACAGACCTCGCAGACACCGGGAGCGCGCAGCGGATGGGAGCTCAGCGTGCCGGGGCTGCGTGAACCCGCCGCCGAGGCCCTGGGTGTGGATGGGCAGTAGACGGACGCTCGCGCTTGAGCAACTCGGTGAGTGGCTCACCGTCCAGCACTCCATCACGAGAAAGAGCGAAGCCTCTTCCGTGAGCACGTCGTAGACATCGACCACGTTCGGGTGCTGCAAGCGCGCGCACACCTGAGCTTCGCGGATGAAGCGCGCACTGGCATCGGGGTTCGCGGCCACCTCCGGATGCATCCACTTGATGGCGACCCGTTTCCCAGTGACCGTGTTCTGAGCCGCAAGACCGCGCCCATGCCGCCTTCGCCGAGCAGCCGCTCGATCCGAAACCGCCCGCCCACGATGCTGCCAGGACCGACTGCTAAGCTCGTCAAGTGCAACTGCGAGGGCAACCCACGGGACGCCCACCGTGAAGCAAGACGAGTTGCACGCTGTCACTGTTGGCCCACGCTGAAAAGTAGCGCGCGTGGATCAAACGAGCCTGGTCGCACGGCGGCGCAGGGCGGCGCCCCCATTAGATCAGCACAGACAGCGCCTGCGACGCACTCACCACGCGCACCGAAGCGCCGCCGACGCTCGCCAGTCGATCGATGCCTGGGCTCGCGACGAGCTGCAGTGCGCGGTCGAGCGAGAGGTAGCGAAGAAACTTGGGAAAGTGGCGCGACGGCGTCGTGTCCGAAAGCTTGGCTTCGACTGCAAGCCACGGCCGCTTGTCCCGCGCTATTAGAAAGTCGATTTCTTCTTTTTCCTTGTTGCGCAGGTAGAACAGCTCGAAGCGTCCCTCACCCGTTTCGGTCCAGTAGTCGCATGCTTTCAGCAAGTGACACGCGACTAGGTTCTCGAAGCGCGCGCCCGGCTCCGAGACCTCCGACCAGTCCCATAGGTACAGCTTGCGGTCCTTGCGCAGTGAGCGAGACACCGACTTGGTCCAAGGCTTGAGCTCGAAGCAGTAGAAGAGATCGGAGAGCGCGAGCAGCCAGCGCGTCACGCTGGGGTGCGAGACCTCGAGGATCTCGCTGAGTGCTTGCCGGCTCAACGTCGAGCCGACCCGCTCGGGCAGCAGCGACGCGAGCATTTCGATCTTGCCGAGCTCCGTGAGGTGCGTGAGATCGCGCAGGTCTTCGCGAATCACCTGCGTGACACGGCTCTGTCGCCAAAGGCGGGCAGCGCGCACACTGGCCGTCAGGAACGGTTCTGGGAAGCCACCAAAGCGCTCGAGGTCTTCCAAGAGTGTCTGGTGCGTGGCGGCACCCGACACGCGTCCTTCGAACAGCTCGGTGCGCCGCTGGTCGGGATCCGACGGCAGCTTGCGACGCGCAAGCTCGCCGACCGAGAACGGATGCAGGCGAAACGCGAAGTGACGACCGAGCAGACTGTCGCTGCCCTTGCGAAACACGTCGAGCCGCGCGCTGCCCGTCACGATGATGTCGCAAGGACGATCAAGCGTGTCGTACAAGCCCTTGAGCGTGCGCTTCCAGCGCGGTGCTTTGTGGATTTCGTCGAGGATCAAGATTGGCGTCGTGCGCCCCGCCTGGGGCTCCGGCACCGCCGACGCCGGAGACTTGGTCCAGGCTCGACGAAACTCGATCTGATCCCAGTTGTAGTAGGCGCCGGCCTTCCGCTCCGCGAGCAGCATCTTGGCCAGCGTCGTCTTGCCGCACTGACGCGGCCCGGAAAACATCGCCATCTTGTGCCGTGGGAAGCACAGCTCGCGAACCGCGGGCGCGAGGTAACGCTCTTCCATTCGACCAGAGTAACGAATCTCGTTAGAATGGTCTAGACCATTCTAACGACCATCCTCAAAACGGTCGGCACCGCACGGGCGCGAGGCGCGTGACGCTCACAGAAAGGCGGTAGATGGGAGGCGGTAGCCGGCACAGTGCGACCAGGAAATGCTGGTCGAGGAGGATTGGAGGAAGCGATGAGTCCATGAAACTCGTTGGTTGTTCAGCGGGTGCGAAACCCGTAGTGTGCCCAAATCTCGATCGTCACAAAACCGGTGTGCTCACCAGGTCTTGGATTGCTTGCGGGGGACGCGTTTTCCGCCGTGAGCCCCGACAGCGCAGCAGTGACGGCACCGGGTTCCGCGCCGGCGCACGCGCCGACAGCTGGAGCGCGCGTCACGGCAGGCGGCTCAGCGTCCGCGCCATCGGCCGCACGAGCCACAACTTCGGCCGGGCGCACAACGCGGCCTCGTTGTCGCCGCGCCGGCGTCCGGCGTGCATCACGCTGCAGCGCGATGGTAGTAGCTCAGCACGCCACCCAAGCGCTTGCGGCGCAGCACGCGGCCGGTCGTTGCGCAGTTGTCGTTGGCCGGAGCGATCAGCGCATTGCCAAGACCTTGATGGTTTCGTTCGGCGAGGAAATGCGCGAGGTATTCTCGGAGAAGTTCGCGCAGATGGCTCTCACCCAGCGGGCGTGGCCGAGGTTCTTGAGCGCGCCGCGGATGCGGGTGTAGCCCCAGCCGCCGTTGTCGCGCGCCATGCGCAGCACAAGCTCCACGATGTCCACTGCGGTGCGCGATCGACCTGGCCCGCGTCGGCTGCTGCCGTCGTACCTCTTGGCCACGAGTCGACGGTACCAGCGCAGCAGCGTCTGCGGCGTTACCAGCGTGTCGAGCTTCGACAGCGCCTTGCGCCCAAGCTTCTTCGCCGCGATTGCCAGTCGGCGTCGCTGAGCATCCGTGTAGCGGATGCGCTTGCT
>JADGRF010000307.1 GCA_017881055.1 Sandaracinaceae bacterium | reverse complement strand
GTTCTGCTTACTTTTCCGGCTGCGTGGCGGATGGCGACTGACCGGCAGATTCTGCTGGCGATGAGTCCGCTCGTAGGGCTGTGCGCGCTATCGGTTGCGACATACGTGTTGCGACACGAGTATTTCTTCCCCTGGTACAACCGTTGGGGCCTGATCGCGGTCCTGATCGCAGCCGCGGCCGTTGCCTTGAACGAACTCCCAGCATGGGTCCGACTGGCACTGGCAAGTGTCAGTGTGCTTTCGGTGATGATGAGCACTTCGAGGCAGGCCCTACTTGGGATACTCGTTCTAGCGGCGGTGTGGCTTTTGCGGGCGAAAGGACTTGGATCGAAGCTGCGCGGGTTCGCAGGCGCGGCAATTGCCATCGGCCTGACTTACGGCTCGATCGCTGCTTCACAGCGGGTCGAAGGAGCCGGAGGTATCACCGGTAGTAACGGGCGCAGCGAGTTGCTTCATTCTGCGTGGTCCGTCCTGTCACACTCCCCGCTCTACGGTCTGGCCGGTGACAAGCCGAACTCGGACTGGACGTCGGCTCTTACGAGCGTGGGATTGGGCTGGTCCACGAGTGCTCACAACTTCGTTGTCGATGCGTGGCTGCGTGGCGGTCTGCTCGCTGCGACGGCCGCGATAGTATTCGTGATCGCAGTCATCTGGCCACGCCGCGCGCGCGGCCGTCAGTTTGGCGTCGTCCTTCTTCCCTTCTTCATGCTCGGCTCCGAGCTCCTCTACTTCGAAGACAGCACCGCGGCACTAATCATCGCGTTGGCGTACGGCATAGGTATGAGCGGCCATAAGGGCGACTCCACGTCTGCAACGCGCCCGTCGCGGCGAGCTGCGCTTCCCTTCCCGACGCCTCGATCGTCATTCCCACAAGTGGGCGCGAATCCGTCTGCGGTGCTGTTGAGAGCGCCACGAGACAGCGCGGACTAGAGATCGTGGTCATGGTCACCGATGCGTCGGGCATCGCGGTGGTGGCCCTGGCACGGTCCCGTAGGTTCGATCCGGCTGATCTGAAGCGGATCAAGTAGACCCATGAACGGGGTCCAGTCAATCGAGGAGCGTGAGACGCCGCGCATGGATGAGCAAGCGTCAGGCGACTCAGAGGGCAGCTCGTCCTCGCAGAGCGACAGAGGCGCTGTCGACACCTCGACGCGACCCGTCATCAGAAGGCTGCTCGTAAGTGCCTCCGGCACCGCGATCCTGCAAGGAGCGTCGGGTGCGATGGCCTTTGTATTGGCCGTGCTGCTGGCGCGCTTCCTCGGCAGTGTGGGCTATGGGCGTTACGCGCTTGCGTTTGCATGGTCGAGCTTCCTGCTGACCCCTGCGATCCTGGGCCTCAATACTTTCTTGGTGCGCGGTATCGCGGTCTACGAGGTAGAAAACCAATGGCCGCTGATGAAGGGTCTGCTGTTCCGCACCAACCAGCTGGTTTTGCTCACCTCGACGACGATCGCCGTATGCGGCACTGTTGTTGCGCTCACATGGTTCTCGCCGTCGTTTCGTGGTCCGTTCTGTGTCGCCATGCTGCTCGTTCCGCTTACGGCGCTCACACTGTTGCGCCAAGGAGCGATGCAGGCATTTGGCCGCGTCGTGAAGGGTCAGCTCCCGGAGTACCTGATCAGGCCGCTGCTGATCATCGTCGGCGTCGTGGCGTTGGAGCTCGTGGGGAGGCTCACGCCCACGACCGCGCTCGGGGCAAATGTGACCGGCGTGGCAGTGGCCTTCATCGTCGGTGCTCTGCTTCTCAGGCGAGCGCTCCCGACGGCTCTGCGCTCGGTCCGCCCGGAGTTCGTCACGCGAGAGTGGCTGCACGCTTCGCTGCCGATGATGTTGATCGCTGGAGTGTGGATGGCCAATAACTACGCCACCACGCTGCTGGTAGGAACGCTCGACGGGTCTCGTGCGGCCGGTGTGTACAGCGTAGTCCAGAAGGCTGCGGAAGTGATCGTCTTGGTGCTTGCCGCCACCAATATGCCACTTGCGCCTGCCATCGCGCGTCTGCACGCGCGCAAGGACCGGCAGGGTCTCGAGCACACGACCGAACACATGGCCCGCGCGACTCTCCTGGTGTCAGCCCCAATAGCCGTGGCGTTTATGGTCTTCCCCCATCTCTATCTCGATCTCTTCGGCGCCAGCTTCCAGACGGGTGCTACCGCGCTCATGATCCTCGCACTCGGTCAGCTCGTCAATTCGACGGCGGGACCGGCAGGCAACGTGCTGCTCATGACGGGCCAGGAGCGTATAGCCGTGCGTGGAGTGGCCGCCGGTCTGATTGCCAATGTCGTGCTCGCCGTTGTGCTGGTTCCGCCGCTCGGTGTCACCGGCGGCGCGATAGCGTTCGCCTCCAGTCTCGTACTCTGGAACACGGCGCTTGTCGTGCTCGCTCGCCGCCTCGTCGGCATCAATGTAACTGCCTTCCGCCGTCTGTCATTGCAGAGCCCTGCACGTTCAGGGTCGTAGCCAGTTCTGGCTTGCCGAGGTGTTCGGGGTGCCGGCTGCTGTGGTGACCGGCGCCACAGATGTTTGTCGAAGAGGCACGCCAGCGCATCTCCCGCGACGATCCGGTTGATCTCCTCGCCCATCGCGCTGTCGAAGGAGCACAGGCCCGACTCCAGGTGGGCGACCGGGATGCCCAGCTTGACCGCCCCCTGCGTCGAGTTGACGTCGCCGGGGACGATCACGAGATCGGGACGCTCCTCTTCCAGCACCGGCTCGATGCGCTCCGTCACCAGCGCCGTCTGAACCGCGTGGCTGGCCGAGCCAACGCCGAGCATGTGGTCGGGGGCGGGAACGCTCAGCTCTTCGAGGAACACGTCCGGCATCAGCCGGTCGTAGTGCTGACCGGTGTGGATCAGCGCGTGGCGGCCGTCGGGCATCCGCCGGCGCTGGCCGATCTGTGATCGGCCGGAGATGACCGGCGCCATCTTGACGAAGTTCGGCCGCGCGCCGACCACGTAGGCGATCCGCGTGGCGTTGGCGGAGTGGCGGCTGTGCGTTGCTCGGTACATGGCTCTATCCAGCAACGCTCGACATCGTGCCGGTCTTGTGCGGGCGTCCCGTCCCTAGCGCGTCGTAGCTTCCTTCGCATGAACCCGTTCCGAGACGCTTCACGACCGAAGGATGCTCGGGCATCGTGAATGCCGTAGCGCAGCCACTGGCGACCGCGCTCGTGAGTACATTATCCAGCAGCAGCGCCCCGACGGGGCGCTGCTGCTGGTGCCCGACACCGGCAGCACGGCGATCCGCAGGCGCCACGACCTGACGCCGGCGACGCTCGCGGAGTTCGAGGAGGAGTACGGGCCCATCCGGCCACCCGACGGCGAGGGGTAGACCATGCCCCCGCAAGCGGCGGGTCACGTGCGTGTCGTCTTCGACGAGCCACATGCGCGCCGCGCAAGTTGTAGGCGCGTGACGTCGTTCTTGTACGAATGCGACGAATCGGGCAGCCGCATGGACGCTGAGCAGGCCAATCTGAGCCTCGAGCACGCGCTGGGCATCTTGCGCCGCCGCGCGCCGTGGATCGTGCTGTGCTTCGTGCTCGTTGCGGGCGCAGCCTACGGCTTCTCCAAGCACCAGACCAAGAAGTACACCGCGACGGCATCGCTCGTGTTCAACAATAATCAGCTAAGCCAGCAGGTCGCTGGACTCCAGGCTGTTGGCAGCAACAACCAACTGGCCCAGCAGAACACGAACCTCAAGCTCGTCCAGCTCGGGGACATGGCCGCGAAGACCGCTGGCCTACTCGGTCAGGGGCTGACGAAGGAAGGGGTCAGCGCAGATCTGAGCGTCAGCGCACAGGGCGAATCGAACATTGTCCAGGTCGCGGCCACCGCGCCCTCCCCGGCGCTCGCGGCCGACATCGTGAACACCTACACCGAACAGTTCGTCAACGAGCAGCAGAACAGCAACCACGCCTACTACGCCTCGGCGCTAGCGCTCGTCAACAAGCAGCTCGCGGCGCTCTCGCCGAAGGAACGGGCCGGCACCGCCGGGCTGGCGCTGCAGAACCGCGCCCAGTCGCTGGGGGTGCTCGCCGAACTGCGCAACGGGAACGTCCAGGTTGCGCAGGCCGCGGCCGTGCCGACGTCGCCGTCGTCGCCGAAGGTCTCCAGGAACACGGTCCTCGGCGCAGTGCTGGGGCTGCTGCTCGGGCTGGGAGTCGCGTTCCTGCTCGAGCGCCTGGACCGGCGGATCAGGGAGCCGAAGGACCTCGAGGCGATCTACGGCCTGCCGCTGCTCGGTGTGGTTCCCGAGAGCGCCGCGCTCGCCGGGTCCGCGAACGGCGCAAAGGACTCCACGCGGACGCTGCCGGCGGGCGAGGCCGAGGCCTTCCAGCTGATCCGCGCGCACCTGCGCTACTTCAACGTCGATCGCCAGCTGCACACGCTGCTCGTCGCCTCCGCGGCCCCCGGTGACGGCAAGACGACGATCGCTCGCCACCTGGCCGCGGCTGCGGCGCGGATGGGATCGCGGGTGCTGCTGCTCGAGGCCGACCTTCGCCGTCCGACGCTCGCGCAGCAGCTCGAGATCCAGTCCGGCCCTGGCGTGTCGGACGTGTTGATCGGCGCCGCGTCACTGCGCGAGGCGACGCAGGCGATCGACCTGGGCCATTCCTCGGTCGGCGCGTCGGGGCCGCGCACGCTCGACGTGCTGGTGGCGGGCGCCGTGCTGCCGCCCAACCCGGGCGAGCTGATCGAGAGCCACGCGATGGAGGCCCTGCTCGAGCAGGTCAAGTTCACATACGACCTGATCGTGAT
>JADGRF010000306.1 GCA_017881055.1 Sandaracinaceae bacterium | reverse complement strand
GTGGCAGGGCTGTGTGACAGCACCTGCTCGAGGTTCATCACGACGATGGCACCGTCGCTGAGCGGGCCGCGGTCGGCAGCGGGCCTCAGGATGTCGACGACGCGCCCGACTTGCTCATCGGCCAACACGACGCTGAGGTCGATGCAATGCGCTGCATCGACGGCGTACGTGCTACCGCGATACACGCGACGCCTGGCGACCGCTTCGAGGAGGGCGGCCGGCTTCGAGGCGCGTGGCGCTGCGCGCGCGCTCTCGGTGCTGAACACCATGACGTTTGGGACGCTGGCGGCGCAGCTGCCTCTTCGGCCTCAACGATCACACGATCGCACGGCAGCCTGCGCGCCTCGTCGTGCGCCGTCGCATGGCACATGAACGGTCTGCGCCGAGAGGTTATCGCGAGTGCTTTCGCCCGAACGTACGGATGCGAGGCGGCAGGGCAGTGGTCACCGCGCGTCGACCAGCGCTTTCGGACGCGGAGATTCGTGCGTGTGCGACGCGCTGGTAGCTGACGCAGTTCTCGCCTGCAGCGCCGCGCCCGCGTCTGCTAGGCTGCGCTCGGCCGCCCCGGCCCCCCGCCTGCGCCAGCCCGCGGCTCGGCACTGCTTTCTTCTCTCTCATGGACGACCTGCCAACCCCACCCCGCTGCGCTGCGCACCCGCCCGCTGCTGATGGCTGCAGCGCTGCTGTCGGCATGGCAACTCTGGCTGCTGGCGCGCTTCTACCGCCTATTCATCTATGACGAGCCCGGGGGTCGAATTTGGGGCGTCGCCGACGACGTGTACATCTCTGATCGCGTGCTTCGCGTTCGCGATGCTTCGGCACACGGTCGTCGGCGGGGTGCTGCTCTTGTGGGGGCTCGCAGCGCTGGTGGCGAGTTGCTCGGCGCGCTGGTACTGGCGTTCTGGCCTGCTGCTGTGGGCCGTGGGGCTCGCCGCGTGGCCCGCGCTGCGGGCGCCGCGCATCGCCGCCGAGTTGCGCGACTACGTGGTCAGCGACCATCCGCCGGGCCGCGACAACGAGCGCAGGTGGATCCGCTACGGTCGCACGTTCGAGGCTGTGTCCAACCCCGGCGCGCGTATCGCGCTGTGCCCGGCGGGTGCGATCGTCTATTTCTCCCATCGTGGCGGCGTCGATCTGCTCGGCAAGATCGATGCGCACGTCGCGCATCTTCAGACCTCGAGGGGGCGCTCGCCCAACCGTCGCTGCTGGCAGAACGCGCCCGGGCACAACAAGGAAGACGACACCGGCGTGTTCGCACGCGAGCACCCCGAGTTCAGCCGGTATCCCCCGCCCAAAGCGTTTGCGGGTGCCTACGTGCGGGCGCAGCATGCTGGGGAAACGTACTTCGTTCTGCGTGACACGCCGACGGCGCGGTGGGAGGCGTTGGGGCGTTGACGCTGCGCGCGGGCTTGATCGCCATGTTGCTTCTTTCCAACTTCGATCGACACCTTGGTGCAGCGCGTAGCGTTCGCGTTGCCAGGGCGTGTGTGCAGGTTCTTTGCCTGGCCGCTGCCGTCGGCTGCCACGCGCAACGCAGCGGAACGCTCGCACAGACGCGCGAGCGCGACGCCGGCAGCGTAGATCATGACGCCGCTGCCGCTCGACGCGGCAGAGCCACGGATACGCAGGTCGAGCAACGCACCGACGCCTCATCGGACGCGCACGGCTTCGCGTCGGATGGCGCGGCGGAGGCGAGCACCGACGCCTCCGTAGACGATGCCAGTGTCGACACACCACGGGCGGTGCTCGAGCTCACGCGCTACGTGAATCCATTCATCGGCACCGCGGAGAGCAACTCGCCCAATCCCGTCCTGCGCGGCTCGGGTGGAGCCGTCTTTCCCGGCGCGACGGTTCCCTTCGGGATGCTGCAGTGGAGCCCCGATACGCCGAACGCTAGCCCGTCGGGCTACGCGTATGCCGATGGCAGCATCACGGGTTTCAGCACGACCCACTACAGCGGCGCGGGTTGCCCGAACGGCCAAGACCTCGCCTTCATGCCGCTGTTGAGCTCCACGCTGGCACCCGCGTCATTCGACCACGCGAACGAACACGCATCGCCGGGCCACTACGAGGTCGCGTTCGACAACGGGGTGCGCGTCGGGCTGACGGCCACCCTGCGCTCGGGAATGGCCACGATCACATTCCCACACGCTTCGGAGCAGTGGCTCTCGGTCGATGCGAGCCGGAACGCTGCGAGCTCGACCGCGGCGTCGGCCATCACGCAGCTCGATTCGACAGCGATCTCCGGGTTCACGACGGGTGGTGCGTTCTGCGGCAACACCAACCGCTACCAGCTCTACTTCTTCGTTCAATTCGATCGCCCGGTGGTCGAGACTGTCTCAACGAGCGGCTCCGTGCGCGTTCGATTCGACGATGCCAAAGGCACGGACCTTCGAGTCAAGGTCGGCCTCTCCTACGTGAGCGTGGGGCACGCGCAGCGCAACCTCGGCTCCGAGAACCCTGGCTGGGACTTCGGCTCCGTTCGGGAAGGCGCGCGCACGGTCTGGAATGCTCGCCTCAACGCGATTCAGGTTGCTGGCGGCGACACGCTCAACCTCACCAAGTTCTACACGGCCCTCTACCACTCGCTGCTGTTTCCTAGCACGTTCAGCGATGTCGGCGGCGAGTATCTTGGTTTCGATGGCCTCGTCCACTCGGTGCTCCCGGGACGCACTCAGTACGCGAACTACTCGGGCTGGGACATCTACCGTTCGCAGGTGCAGCTGCTGGCGTTGCTCTTTCCCGCTGAAGCCAGTGACATGGCGCAGTCGCTGATCGACGACGCAGCGCAGTGTGGCGCGCTGCCACGCTGGTCTCAGAACAACACGGAGACCGGAGTCATGGTGGGGGACCCAGGAGCGCTCATCGTCTCCAATCTCTACGCGTTCGGTGCCCGGGCCTTTGCTCAACAGGATGCACTGGCTCTGATTGCCCGTACGAGCGCGGACGCGAACGCCTCCTGCAATGGCGTGAACACCTTCTCGAGCCTGAGTGCGTATCTGAGCCTTGGATACGTGCCCGATGGTCAGGGGTGGGGACCGGTCTCGGCCACGCTGGAGTACACCGGTCGGGACTTCGCCGTCTCTCGGTTCGCTGATGCGCTCGGCGACCGCCGACTCGCACGCGTGCACCGCGCCCGTGCGGGCTACTGGCAGAACGCGCTGGACCTGTCGCAGCGCTACGTGACAGCGCGCAGTGACGCGGGCGCCTACTACTCCGTGGCCGGGGCCGGCGACCAACATGGTTACGTCGAAGGCAATGCCGAACAGTACACGTGGATGGTTCCATACGACGTCAAGTCACTGATCGACGGGCTCGGCGGCGACGACGCCGTCACAGCGCGCCTCGACAGCTTCTTCGAGCAGCTCAATGCCGGTTTGAGCTCTCCCCACTTCTACATGGGCAACGAGCCGAACTTCGCGACGCCCTGGCTCTACAACTGGACCGGGGCCGCGTGGCGCACGCAAGACGTGGTTCGACGCATCCTCGATGAATCCTTCACGGCGGCGCCGGGCGGTCTGCCGGGCAACGACGACCTGGGCGCCATGTCGTCGTGGTTCGTGTTTGCAGCGCTGGGCATGTATCCATCGATCCCCGCTATCGCGGGCTTCGCGCTGAACGCGCCGTTGTTCGCAAGCGTCAAGCTGTACGTCGCAGGCAAAGAACCCGTGCTCATCGAATCCACGGGCTCACCGGGTCGATACATCGAAGCGGTGTCGCTCAACGGAAGCACGCACCGCAGCTCGTGGCTGTCGCTCGCCGAGTTGGTCGGCGGCGGCACGGTGCACTTCTCACTGCAGAGCGCTCCCTCGCTGTGGGCTCACGCTGCGGCAGACCGGCCGCCCTCGTTTGGCGTGGGAACGTTCACGCAGCTGAGCGACGCGATGAACGAGCGAGGGATCGGCGACCAGGGTCAGGTCACGGCTACGAACTTCGACGGCTTGGGCGCCTACTACTCTCGCTCTGCGCTGGCGAACGCGAGTCTGTACGCTGGAGCGAGCGTGACGCACGCGGGGGTACAGTTCGTGTGGCCGAGCGGCGATGACTTCGACAACACGGTCGCGGTAGGGCAGGTGCTGGCGTTCGAGCCTCCGCTCCCGGTCTCGAAGCTCGCGATCTTGGGCGCGGCGAGCAACGGGCCAACGCAAGGCGTCTGCGTTCTGTCTTACGCCGACGGCACGACGGCGACGGTTTCGCTACGCCTGAGCGACTGGACACTGAATGGCGGTGCGCTTCAACCCGCTGCCGGCAACTACCCTGTCGCCACCACGAGTGAACGCTTCGACGCACGAGGCAACGCCGAGCCCGTGTCCACGTTCGTCTTCTACACGGAGCTTGCGGTCGACAGCACCCGCACCTTGGTCAGCGTGAAGCTGCCGGCACGGGTCGATCACGGAAAACTCCACGTGTTCGCGATCACGCGGGTTCCGTAGGTGGCGGATGCACTTCGGAGGCATCGCACTCGCAGCGTCGAGAGGGTCGCTTGTCCGCAGCACGCTCGCTCGTCGTGGTTGGTCTACTTCATGATGCAGCAGCGCTGGCCGCATGCGGCCAGCGTGTG
>JADGRF010000054.1 GCA_017881055.1 Sandaracinaceae bacterium | reverse complement strand
TACGCGCTGTTCGCGATCCTGTCGTTCGTGGGCCTCAAGCTGTGGTCGGACGTGCGCATCAACGAGATCGAGTCCGAGAAGGAAGAGCTGACCAAAGAGGTCAAGGATCTACGCCGCGACCTGGCCGAGGAAGTGCGCCGCGGCGAGCTGCGCGAGCAGGCCGAGACCAAGGCCGCTGCGTACTACGCGCTGATTCGCCAGAAGGAATTCACCAAGGTCGTCGAGGGCTACGAGGACATCCAGAAGGAGCGGCTCTCGAAGGCCGAGTCCGAGTTCTTCCGCGACATCGAGGATCGCTTCCGCCAGGAGCTGTCGGTCAGCGCGTACCAGAACGGCCTGAACTTGATGGCGACCGGCCGCTACGCGGAAGCCGCGGAGCAGTTCCGCGAGGCGATCCGGCAGAAGGAAGAGGCCTCGCACATCCCCGCGGTCAAGTACAACTTGGCCAAAGCGTTGCGCGAGCTGGGTCGACCGGGTGAAGCCCAGGTGCTGGCCAAGGCCGTGCTCGATCAGAACATCGACAAGGATCTGCAGGACGACGCAGCCTGGCTACTCAGCCAGTGTGCCGACGATCTCGGCAACCTCGACGACGCGCGCGATGCGCTGAAGTTGCTGTGGCGCCGCTACCCGCACTCGGCGCTCGTGCCGGATGCATTGAAGCGCTTGAACGAGCTGAATCAGCGCGTCTGGAAGAAGAAGACGACGCCGGACCGACCGCCGGGCAAGCCGTAGTGCGCTAGCTCAGCGCCCGACCGCAACGATCCGCGGAATCGGCCCGGGGGCGAACGACGAACGGCGTCAGGCACGGCAGCGAGGTCTGGTTCGGGTTCAGGACGGGGTTGCGCGCGCCGCGGATCGTGAGCTGCACGAGCACGTCCGTGCCCAAGAGGTCCACGGGCAAGGGTGCAGGCTCGCTTGCGAGCGAGCGCATCCGGGCATCGCGCAGGTTTGCGGCGTCCTCTGCCCGTTGATCGCGCGCTAGTTCCAGCTGACGCGCGTAGCTCAGACACTCGGCCACGAGGTCGTCGCGTGGGATGCGCTGGTTGGCGCTCATGCGCGTGACCTGCTCATCGAAGACGTCGCGCAGGGCTGCGGGGTCGTTGTCGAGGAGCGCGCGTATGAAGCGGGCCGCGGTTGCGCGCGCTTGTGCAGTGGCATCGCTTGCGACCAGCACATGGACGTGCGGGGGGCCGTGCCCGTGCGAGCGGGTCGTGGTGGCGGCAGGTAGGGTGGGGGATCGAAATCCGTGGCAGGTGGGGCGAGCGCGATCGGGCCTGCGGCAGCTCGGGTCCCCGCGCACGCGGCCGTCAGCGCGAGCGAAAACACGAGCAGCCCGCACGCGCTGCGCATGTCACAGACTGTGTTCGGTGATGCGCACGTCGCGATCCACGGCGATCAAGCGCCCGTCGGCGATTGCGCGGTAGCCGGCGTGCGGTTCGATCACGCTGTTGCCGATCAACACGTAGCGCACCGGATCGCTCGCGCGCGGCGGGGGGCTGCTGTCGCCGTCCGGCATCGACAGGCGGTCGCGCTCGACGAGCACCATCGGTGAGCCGCGCCGCAGCGCATAGAGCTGCCGGCCGTTGGTGAGCACCAGGTTCAAGTCACTCTTGGGCGCACCGACTTCACTCACCAGGCTGTCGACGAGCGCGATCGCACCACGCAGCGCCGCCAGCACCGCTTGATCCGAGACGTCGATCGCGTCGAGCTGCCCGGCGTCGTGCAGGAACGACAGGAAGGCGTGGAAGAGATGCTCGCTGTCGGTATCGCCGCGGATGTTGCGGCGCAGAAAATCGGGCATCGACGCGAGCAGGCGTTCTTGGATGGCTGTGAAGCCGCCCACCACACCCGCGTGCGCGAACAGCCAGTGGCGCATGCGAAACGGGTGGTTGTTGTCCGCGCGGCGCGTGCCGACGCTGGCGTCGCGCACGTGAGCAATTGCGACGTGCGAGCGTACGCCGTGCAACAGCTCGGACCATTCCAGCTTGGTGTCGGTGGCCTGCGGGTGCTTCTTATGAAGCACTTCCCCGGCGTTGTAGAAGCCGACGCCCCAACCGTCGTGCACGCCCGGCGTCGGCGTGCCGAGCGCATCTTGTTCCGCGCGAACTGCCTCCTCGAGGAGGTCGGCCCGATTGATCATGCAAGCGATGATGTTGCCCATGGGTTCCTAGTTAGAGCACGAAGCCACGCCGCGTAGTCGCCACAGTTCCCATTATACATGCGTCCACGCGAAGCGTGAGCCAGTGCAGGCGCTCGTGTTTGCCCAGGTGCCCTTGTGCGCGGCTTCCTACGCGGATTCGCCTTCTTTCTCGCGCATGCGTAACCGCTCGGCACTGGCCGCTGCGATCGCGCGACGTGTCCGCTCTCGAACATGTCGGTCGGCCAGGACTTCGAACATGCGTAGCGCGAGCACGAAGGCCGCGCCGAGTCCGGCCACCATCAGCGCGGGAGTGGCATCGAAGGTCACGTAGCGCAAGTTGTGCATTCGCTCGCTCGAATCTTGGGGCTTCCGAGGGCATGTGATACCCGAAAAGCCATGGCCGAGCATGTCGACGTGTGGATCGACGGCTATCTCGATCACTTGCGGGTCGAGCGCGGGCTCAGCGCGCACACGCTCTCCGCCTACGCCGGTGATCTCGCGCGTTTTGGCGAGCTGCTCGACGCGCGCGGTCGCTCGATCGCGGACGCGGATCTGAGCGCGGTCACTGGGGTGCTGGTGGACTTGTCTGCCGCCGGTCTGTCGGCGCGCTCGCAAGCGCGCTTCTTGTCGAGCGTGCGCGGGCTCTATCGATACTTGCTGCAGGAACGCAGCCTTAGCGCGAACCCGCTCGATCTGGTGGAGGCACCGCGCCTTGGGCGCAAGCTGCCCAACCTGCTTTCGCGCGACGAGGTGCTGCGCTTGCTCGCATTGCCGGCGTCGCTCGACGGCGCCCGGGCAGTTCGCGATACGGCCATGCTGCACACGATGTACGGCGCAGGCTTGCGCGTCTCGGAGCTGTGCAACTTGAAGCTCAGTGACCTCGATCTGCGCGCGGGTTTCCTCACCGCGTTTGGCAAGGGCAAGAAGCGCCGCCTCGTGCCGCTCGGCGAGCTGGCGCGCGAGGCGCTGAACAAGTATCTCGGCGACGGTGTGCGCGGTCGATTCGCGCGCGCGAGCGAGCACTGCCTGTTCGTGACCGAGCGCGGCAACGGCATGACGCGCCAGGGATTCTGGAAGCTGATCAAGCGCTACGGGCG
This sequence comes from Sandaracinaceae bacterium, assembly GCA_017881055.1. Taxonomy (GTDB): domain Bacteria; phylum Myxococcota_A; class Polyangia; order Polyangiales; family JAFGIB01; genus JADGRF01. The sequence continues at coordinate 24,457 of JADGRF010000054.1, read as the reverse complement.
CACCGCCGGCATCACCAAGAACCTGACGCCGCACATGCTCCGGCACTCGTTTGCGACACACCTTCTGCAGGGCGGCGCGGACCTGCGAATCGTGCAGACCCTGCTCGGCCACACGGATATCACCACGACGCAGATCTACACGCACGTCACGAGCGATCACTTGACCACGATGCACCGCCGCTACCATCCGCGCGGCGCGTAGTGCCGTGACTGCTGCCGTGACTGCCGAAAAGCGTGCGCTGGTCGGATGTTTAGTGGCGATTCGGGTCTGAAAAATGGCCGGGCGTCATGGTATAAGGCCGGCCCCATCGCGGATGGAATTCGAAGAGAGCAGGAGATCGAGTCATGCCCAAGCGTAAGAAGATTTCGTTGATTGGCGCCGGCAACATCGGCGGCGAGCTGGCCATGGAGCTCGCACGTCGCGAGCTCGGTGATGTCGTCGTGTTGGACATCCCGGACAAGGTAGGCGTCGCCAAGGGCAAAGCCCTCGACATCATGCAGACCTGCGCGCTCGAGGGCTACGACGCGAACGTGATCGGCACCTCGGACTACGCCGACACGGCGAATTCCGACGTCGTGATCGTGACTGCGGGCGTGCCGCGCAAGCCGGGCATGAGCCGCGACGACTTGCTCTCGATCAACCTCAAGATCATCCGCAACGTCGCCGAGAACTTGAAGAAGAGCTCGCCGAACGCCTTGGTGATCGTGATCTCGAACCCGCTCGACGCGATGGTCTACGAGATGAAGAAGGTCACCGGCTTCCCGCGCAACAAGGTGCTCGGCATGGCCGGTGCGCTCGACTCGGCGCGCTTTCAGTGCTTCATCGCCGAAGCGGCGGGCTGCAGCGTGAAAGACGTGAACGCGATGGTGCTCGGCGGCCACGGCGACACGATGGTGGCCGTGCTGTCGTACACCACGATCAAGGGCGTGCCTGTCACGCAGCTGATTGCGAAAGACAAGCTCGACGCGATGGTGAAGCGCACGGCCGGTGGCGGCGGCGAGATCGTGACGCTGATGGGCACGAGCGCGTACTACGCGCCGGCTTCCGGTGCGATCTCGATGGCCGAGAGCTACTTGAAGGCACAGCGCCGCACGATTGCGTGCGCCGCGTTCCTCGAGGGCGAGTACGGCTACAAGGATCTCTACATGGGCGTGCCGGTCGTGATCGGCGCCGAAGGCCTGGAGAAGGTCGTCGAGATCAAGCTGTCGGCCGAAGAGAAGACCGCGCTCGACGCGAGCGCCAAGGCCGTGCGCGAGCTGATCGACGCGGCTGCAAAGCTCTGAACTCCGCGCTCCGTTGCAGCTTACGCGTCCAAAGGATTAGACATGAACATTCACGAGTACCAGGGTAAAGAGCTCTTTCGGAAGTACGGGATTCCGGTTCCGAAGGGCGTCGCGATGACTGATCCGGCGGGCGCGAAAGCGGCCGCGCAGAAGCTGATCGACGAGACGAAGAACGAGTACGTCGTCGTCAAGGCGCAGATCCACGCAGGCGGTCGCGGCAAGGCGGGCGGCGTCAAGGTCGTGAAGGGCGCGGACGCGGCGCAGGCTGCGGCGAACGAGATCTTCGGCAAGACCCTGGTCACGCACCAGACGGGGCCCGCGGGTAAGAAGGTGCAGCGCTTGCTCGTCGAGCAAGGTCTCGCCATCGCCCGCGAGCTGTACCTGGCCGTGGTGCTCGATCGCGAGAAGCGCCGTGTCACGTTCATGGCGTCGACCGAAGGCGGCATGGACATCGAAGAGGTCGCGGCGAAGACGCCGGAGAAGATCACGAAGGTGACCGTGGATCCCGCGGTGGGCCTCCAGCCGTACCAGGGCCGTCAGCTGGCATTCGCGCTCGGTCTCACGGGCGACGCGGCGAAGGAGCTCGGCCAGATTGCTGCGGCGCTCGAGAAGATCTTCATGCAGGAAGATTGCTCGCTGCTCGAGATCAACCCGCTGATCGTCACCAAGGACAACCACGTGCTCGCGCTCGACGCGAAGCTCAACCTCGAAGACAACGCCAGCTTCCGCCACAAAGAGTGGGAAGCGATGCGCGACATGACGGAAGAGAAGGCCGTCGAGGTCGAAGCGAAGGCGGCGGGCCTCAGCTACATCCAGCTCGAGGGCAACATCGGCTGTCTCGTGAACGGCGCCGGCTTGGCGATGGCCACGATGGACATCATCAAGCACTACGGCGGCGAGCCCGCGAACTTCCTCGACGTCGGCGGCGGCGCGACGAAGGAAGCGGTGACCAAGGCGTTCAAGATCATCCTCACGTCACCCGGCGTGAAGGGCATCTTCGTGAACATCTTCGGCGGCATCGCGCAGTGCGACACGATTGCAGCTGGCGTGATCGCGGCGACCAAGGAGCTCGGCTTGACCGTGCCACTGGTCGTGCGTCTCGAAGGAACGAACGTGGAGCTCGGCCGCAAGATGCTGGCGGAGTCGGGGCTCAAGATTACTGCTGCTGCCACGATGGGCGACGGCGCGAAGAAGATCGTCGAACAGACGAAGGGAGCCTGATCGTGGCCATTCTAGTTAACAAAGACACCAAGGTTCTCGTTCAGGGCATCACCGGCGCATACGGTGGCAACCACGCGCGCTGGTGCATGGAGTACGGCACCAAGATCGTTGCCGGCGTCACGCCAGGCAAGGGTGGCCAGAAGTTCGAAGACAAGGTTCCGATCTACGACACGGTGGCGGAAGCCGTGGCGAAGAGCGGCGCCGATGCGTCGATGATCTTCGTGCCGCCGCCCTTTGCAGCTGACGCGATCCTCGAAGCCATCGACGCAGGCGTCCGCCTCGTCTGCTGCATCACCGAGGGCATTCCAGCCAACGACATGATCAAAGTGCGGCGCGTGCTCGAGTCGCAGCAGAAGACGCGCTTGATCGGGCCGAACTGCCCGGGCGTGATCACGCCGGGCGAGTGCAAGATCGGCATCATGCCCGGTCACATCCACAAGCCCGGTCGCATCGGCGTCGTGTCGCGCAGCGGCACGCTCACCTACGAAGCGGTTGGTCAGCTGACAGCGCTCGGCATCGGTCAGAGCTCGTGCGTCGGCATCGGCGGCGATCCGGTCAACGGGACGGACTTCATCGACGTTTTGACCTTGTTCAATGCCGACCCGAACACGGACGGCGTGATCATGATCGGCGAGATCGGCGGCAGCGCCGAGGAGCAGGCGGCCGAGTACATCAAGCGCGAGTTCAAGAAGCCGGTCTGCGGCTTCATCGCGGGGACCACCGCGCCTCCCGGCCAGCGCATGGGCCACGCCGGCGCGATCATCTCGGGCGGCAAGGGCGGCGCAGGCGACAAGATCGAAGCGCTCAAGTCTGCCAACGTGAAGATCGCTCCAACGCCATCGGATTTGGGCACCACGCTAAAATCGATGCTTAAATAACATACCCGCGAAACAGCCTTCGGCTTTTCGCGGATTTAGACACCTATTGAGTAATCGAAGAAGTTACAGGAGCACGCAGACATGGCGATCGAACGAACCCTCAGCATCATCAAGCCGGACGCAGTCGAGAAGAACAGCATCGGCGGTGTGTTGGCGCTGATCGAGGGCGCTGGCCTCAAAGTGAAGGCATTGAAGATGATGCACCTCTCGCGCCCCCAGGCGCAGGGGTTCTACGCGGTCCACAAGGACCGTCCGTTCTTCGGCGAGCTGGTCGACTTCATGACCCGCAGCCCGGTCGTCGTGATTGCGCTCGAGGGTGAAAACGCCGTCGCTCGTTACCGCGACGTGATGGGCGCGACCGATCCGAAGAAGGCCGCCGAGGGCACGATCCGCAAGGCTTTCGGCGCGAACATCGGCGAGAACGCCTGCCACGGCTCGGATGCGAAAGAGACCGCAGCGGTCGAGATCGCGTACTTCTTTCCGGGCTTCGAAATCGGCTGAAGCCGACGCGACGCGCACGATGCGAACGAAGCGCGCTAGAATGTGAGCATGGGTCAGCCCCGTGCGCACGCTAGCGCGCTTTCGTTTCTCAACGAGCTGCGAGCCGCATTTCAACTGCCACCACTCGGGGATGCCGAGCTGAGTGACGCGGCCGCGCACGAGCTGATCGAGGCCGAGCCGCTACTCGTGATGCTCGCCGCGCGCACGCGTGAGCCGGGTGTCGGCGCGACCCTCAAGGACGAGCTGCGCCACGCGTGGAACAAGGCCCTGCGCCGGCGTGGCTGGAGTGCGCTGCCTGGGCTCGAGAGTCGCGTGGCGTCGCAGCCCCCGGCACGCGCGTCGGACGCGGAACAGCCTGCGCAGCTGATAGGGGCGTTCCTGGCGAGCTTCGGCGTCGCGTTCGATGGCCGCATGAACGGCGCGCGGGTCTCGTCCGAGAGCCTCGCGCACGCGCACGCGCTGTGCGTGGTCCTGATGCAGGAGGTCGACGCCTTGCGCACCACACCGCTGCTCGCGCCGGAGGCGTACGCCGTGCGGTTCCACGCTGTAGTCGCGCGTTGGAACGAGCTGGCGCGTCGTCGCATCGACCTGCCTGCGCTGTCGTTCTGACGAAAACAGCCGAATTTCGGCCGTTTTTTGGGCTGGGAGTGAGCGCGCCCGACACGTGACGGCGCCCGGCGAGCCTGCTATGACGCCGCCATGACTTCCTCCGCTCAAGCTCTGATCGAGGCTGCTTTCGCCGATCGCGCGCTGCTCAAGGACCCGGCGTACAGCCAAGCCGTGTTCGACACGTTGGAGAAGCTCGACGCCGGCCAGCTGCGGGTGGCGACACCGCCGACTCCGTCCGAGACACCCGATGGCCCGTGGACCACGCATGCATGGATCAAGCAGGCCGTGCTGCTCTACTTCTCGCTGCGCGGCATGGAGCGCATCAACGTCGGACCCTTCGAGTTCCACGACAAGATCCCCCTCAAGCGCAACCTCGACAAGGCTGGCGTGCGCGTCGTGCCGCCGGGCACAGCGCGCTACGGCTCGCACTTGGAGCCGACGGCGATTCTCATGCCCGGCTACGTGAACATCGGTGCGTACGTCGGCGCCGGCAGCATGGTGGACACCTGGGCCACCGTCGGCTCGTGCGCGCAGATCGGACGCGACGTGCATCTCGCGGGCGGCGTTGGTATCGGCGGCGTGCTCGAGCCGCCCGGAGCCACACCCGTGATCGTCGAAGACGGCGCCTTCGTCGGCTCGCGCTGCGTGATCGTGGATGGCGTGCGCGTGGGTCGTGAAGCCGTGCTTGGTGCGAACGTGGTGCTCACCGCCAGCATGCCGATCATCGACGTGACCGGTCCCGAGCCGAAAGAGCTGCGCGGGCATGTGCCTGCACGCAGCGTGGTCGTGCCGGGAACGCGCGCGAAAAAGTTCCCTGCGGGCGAGTACGGCGTGCCGTGCGCGCTGATCATCGGCAAGCGCACCGAGTCGACCGACCGCAAGGTCTCGCTGAACGCCGCGCTGCGTGACTTCGGAGTCTCGGCTTGAGCAGGAATAGAGACATACCCGCCAAGCAGCCTTCGGCTCTTGGCGTAGAGCTGACCCGCGCGTTGCGCGACACGCTGCTCGAGATCACGAAGATCGACAGCCCGATTGGCCAGGAGCGCGCGCTGTGCGACCACGTGCAGGCGCGCTTGACCGCGAGTCTCGGCAAGGCTGCCATCACGCGCTTTCAGGACAGCTTGGTCGTCCGCGTGCGCGAAGCGCCCGGCCTGCCGCGGATTGGCCTGGTCGGTCATCTCGACACCGTGCGCACCGTGCACGACGGCCCAGCACGCATCGAAGGCGAGAAGCTCTACGGCGCCGGTGCAGCTGACATGAAGTCCGGCCTGGCCGTCATGATCGAACTCGGCGAGCGCCTCGATCGTGCCGCCCTGCCGTGCGACTTGACGCTGGTATTCTACGAACGCGAGGAGGGCCCGTTCGCCGAGAACGTGCTCGGGCCGATGATCGAGCACTTCGAGTTGCTACGCTCGTTCGACCTCGCGATCTGCTTAGAGCCGAGCGACAACCATCTGCAGCTCGGCTGCATGGGTTCCGCGCATGCCACGGTGCGCTTTCGCGGCAAGACATCGCACAGCGCGCGGCCGTGGCAGGGTGACAACGCCATCTACAAGTCGCTCGCGTTCCTCGACACGCTGCGCACGCGCGCGCCGCGTGATGTGATGGTCGACGGGCACTTGTTCCGCGAAGTCATGTCGCCGACGGTCGCGCAGACGACCGGTCGCGGTCGCAACGTGATCCCTGACGAGTTCGACGTCAACGTAAACGTGCGCTTTGCACCCCCGCGCAAGCCCGAGGAAGCAATCGCCGAGCTGGCGTCGCTCGTGGGCGCGGACGCCATCGTGGAAGCTACGGACCTTTCGCCCGCAGGTCGCCCGCATGCCAGTCATCCGCTGGTGCGTTGGCTCGCGCAGTGCGGTGTGGCCGGCGTGCAGACCAAGCAAGCCTGGACCGATGTCGCGCGCTTCGACGCGATCGGTGTGCCGGCCGTGAACTTCGGTCCCGGCTCGCAAGCGCAAGCGCACCAACGCAACGAGTTCACCGAACTCGGGCTTCTCGATACCGGATATGCCATCCTTCACAAGTTCTTGACGGAGCTGCCAAAACTCGGCTGATTCATGTTGCGCACCGATGCACCGCCTGCGAGCTCATTAGCCGAACAACTCCCCGAAGAATGGGAGCAGACGATTCACGAGTGGGGCGAGCCGCGCTATCGCGCGCTGCAGATCTTCCGCTGGATCCATCAACGCGGCGTGTTCGATCCCGGGCTGATGAGCGATTTGCCCAAGCGCTTGCGCGAACGTCTCGCGCAGGAAGGCTTGGCCGAGCCGGCGCGCATCGCGGAGACGCACGCATCGGCGGACGGCACGCAGAAGCTACTCGTGGAGCTCGCGGATCAGAAGCGCGTGGAAACGGTGCTCATTCCGCGCGGCTCGGTGGCCTCGGAAGACATCTTTGCGGTGCCCGGCGATGACGACGGTGTCGTCGGCAGCAGCCACACGGGCGAGGTCACGCAGTGCGTGTCGTCGCAGGTCGGCTGCGCGATGGGCTGTGCGTTCTGCGCGTCGGGCATCGCGGGCTTGAAGCGCAACATGAGCGCGGCCGAGATCGTCTCGCAGGTTCTGTTGGGTCGCACGGCGCTCGGCGACAGCGGACGGCTCGCGGGCCTCGTGTTCATGGGCATGGGCGAGCCGCTGCACAACTACGCGGCCGTCACGCGCGCGATTCGCTTGCTGTCGCACCCCGAGGGCCTCGGCATGTCGCTGCGCCGCATGACGGTATCGACCAGCGGGCTCGTGCCGGAGATCGATCGCTTGGCGCGTGACTTTCAAGGTCAGGTGCAACTGGCGGTCTCGGTGCACGCATCGGATACCGCGACGCGCTCGCGCTTGATGCCGGTCAACAAGAAGTATCCGTTGCCCGAGCTGATCGCGGCCGTGCGCCGGTACCCCGTGCCACGTCGTCGCCGCTTGACCATCGAGTACACGTTGGTGCGCGACATCAACGACTCGCAAGAAGCCGCGCGAGAGCTCGCGCGCTTGCTCGATGGCCTGCGCGCCAAGGTGAACCTGATCCCGATGAACCCGGTTGCGGGTACGGGCCTGCAGGCTCCCGACGACGACGTGGTCGAGCGTTTTCAGCGCGTGCTTCGCGATGCCGGCCTCGACACGTTCCTGCGTAAGCGCAAGGGCGACGACATCGCCGCGGCCTGCGGTCAGCTCGCCTTGCACGGCGAGAGCCGCAAGGTGAAGTCTGAATTCGTCTGAAGTCGCCGAAACCCGACCATCCCGAGTCCACCGGCCAGAATATGTGAGGCTATGGGGCGTTGAGCTTGAAAGCCCGCGCATTGCGCGGCTTTGGATGGTCGTGTAAACCCAGCTGAACTCGGATGGCCCGCCAAATCCTCCAACGTGCAGCGCTCGCGCTGGCTTTGTTTGCCGTGGGCGGGCAGTTGTTCAGCGTGGCGCATCTGCTGCTCGTGCCGCACACGGTGTGTGCGGAGCACGGCGAGCTGATCCACGTCGAGGGTGTCGGTAGCTCGGCTCCATCGCACGAGCAGGACCCGACGCACAGCGTGTATCGGCCGGCGAGTGGGGTCGACTCTGCCGATGTGCACGACCATTGCCTCGCATCGGCCACACGACGCGAGAAGGTCACGCTGCCTGCAGTCCAGAGCGCAAGCGTTCCAGCATACGGCTTGGCAGCGAGCCACGTTCGGCAGGAGGCGCTCGCGCCGCCGCGCGCTCTCGGTATCTTGGCGTTCGCACCGAAGAGCTCGCCGCCCGCGCTTTACGCGTAGCGGCTCGTGTTCGTCATCGCTCGCGGCGCGCAGTGCCTTGCGCCGCGCTTTGGCCATCACGCCGCTACGGGTCCCGGCGATTCCGGAAACCAGCGCGTGGTGGAGGCGAGCGATGAGAAGAATACGCTTTTTTGCGTGGTGCCTTGGCATGTTGGCACTCACGGCCGAGGGTCGAGCCGAAGATTTCGTGCCCGCGGCCCCCGTGCCGCCGCCAGCTGCAACGTCGGATGCGGCGTCCCCGTCTCCGACAGTCGAACCGGTGGCCACGCCCCAAGACCAGAAGGCTCTCGAAGGCGAATTCGCTGCAGCGCTCGCGCGCGACAAGCACGAACCGGAACCCGCTCCATCCGCGGCGCCGCGTCCCGGAGCTGCTCTCTCGCTGCTGGACCTCTCGTTCGATCTACTCGGCGCGGGCGGCGGCTCCTCGGCGTCGGAGCACGAGCAGCAGAGTCTCGAGGCCGGCGGTCACGACCCGAAGCTGCGCGGTTTCACGATTCAGAACGTCGAGCTGACATTTGCCGGCGTGGTCGATCCGTACCTACGCGGCGACGCGAACATCGTGCTGCAGATCAACCCGCTCGGCGAAAGCACGATCGAGCTCGAGGAGGCGTACCTGACCACACTCGACTTGCCGTTCAACCTGCAGGTCAAGGCAGGGCAGTTCTTCGGCGCGTTCGGGCGGCTCAACGCCACGCATCCGCACACCTGGGACTTCGTCGATGCGCCGGTGGTGAATTCGCGTCTGCTCGGGGGCGACGGCTTTCGTAATCCGGGTGCGCAGCTGTCGTGGCTCACGCCGCTTCCGTTCTTCACCGAGCTGACCGCGAGCGTGCACAACTCGCAGGGTGAGACTGCGGCGAGCTTTCGCAGTACGCCGGGCGACGTCGTGGCCGGGCGCACGCTGATCGATCGCAGCGTGCGCAGCATGGGCGACCTGGTTTACTTGGTCCGGCTGCGCACCTCGTTCGACCTCGGTGACGAAGTGACCTTGGTGCCAGGCCTCTCCGCGCTGTTCGGGCCGAACGCCACGGGGCTCGACACGCATAGCGAGATCTACGGCGCCGATCTCTACATGAAGTGGAAGCCGCTGCGGAACGATCAGGGCTGGCCGTTCGTGGCCTGGCAGAGCGAGGGCATCTACCGGCGCTACCAAGCTGCTGCGGTGTTCGACAAGGTCGGCCTTGCCGACACTCGCAAGACGCTCGACGACTGGGGCGTGTACTCGCAGCTGGTTTGGGGCTTCGCCAGGCCGTGGAACTTCGGCGTGCGCTACGACTACGCGCGCGGCGAGCACGACGCCTTTACGCTGGCCGGCGTGGGTTACGACAGCGCCAGCGATCCGCTGCGTGACCAGAGGCATCGCATCTCCGGCGTGCTCACATACTACCCGAGCGAGTTCAGCAAGATTCGCCTGCAATACAACTTCGATCACGCGCAGTTTCTGTCGGCTCACGATGCGCACAGCATCTACGCGCAAGCCGAGATCCTCTTTGGCGCCCACGGCGCTCACAAATTCTAGGAGTTGCACCATGAAGAAGCTCTCGACTGCAATCGTCGCCGTCTCGCTCTGTGCGCTTACGTGGCTGACTGTCGATGCGAACACCGCGCGCGCGGAAGCACCGCTCAACGTGGTCGCTTCGCTCACGGATTTTGGGAAGATCGCCGAAGCCATCGGTGGCGACAAAGTTCGTGTGACGACCATCGCGTCCGGTGTTCAGGATCCGCACTTCGTCGACCCGAAGCCGAGCTACGTGGTGAAGCTGCGTGATGCGGATCTGTTCTTGGTCAACGGCCTCGAGCTGGAGATCGGTTGGGTGCCGCCACTGATCGACAGCGCGCGCAACGGTCGCATCAAGCTCGGCGCGCCGGGCTACGTGGATTGCTCGAAGAACATTCCTGTGATCGAAGTGCCCACCGGGCAGGTCACGCGGGCCGAAGGCGACGTGCATCCCTACGGTAACCCGCACTACATGACGGACCCGCTCAACGGCAAGTTGGTCGCAGAGACCATCGCCGCTGCGTTCAGCAACGCGCGGCCCGCGGACGCGGCCTACTTCGACGCGCGCAAGAAGGCGTTCCAGCGTGCCATCGACGAGGCGACGTTCGGCAAAGAGTTGGTGGAGCTCGTGGGTGGTAAGAAGCTCGATCGGCTGGCGCGCGCAGGTGAGCTCGAGCCATTTCTAGCGAGCGAGTCGGCGAGCGGTGCGAGCTTGGCGACGAAGCTCGGCGGCTGGCTCGGCAAGATGAAGGCGCTGCACGGCGCGAAGGTCGTGTTCTATCACAAGAGCTACTCGTACTTTTGCGAGCGCTTCGGGCTCGCGGTCGATGGCTATGTGGAGCTGAAGCCGGGCATTCAGCCGGGACCGAGCCATCTCGCGGAGCTGGTTACCGCGATGCGCCGCGATGGAGTGAAGCTCGTGGCGACGCACGCCTTCTACGACGAGAAGATCGCGAAGCTCGTGGCGGACAAGGGTGGCGCCCCACTGGTCACGCTGCCCTTGAACGTGGGCGGCAGCAAAGGCGCGGACGACTACATTCGGTTCTTCGACGTCGTCACCGATGCGCTGACGCGGGCCGTGGGGAAGTGAACCCATGACCGCAACCTTGCCGTGGTGGTTGCTGCCGTCAGCTGCAGCTCTGATCTTGGTCGCGACCCACACCTACCTCGGGCTGCACGTGATCAGCCGCAACGTGTTCTTCGTGGACCTGGCGCTCGCTCAAGTCGCCGCGCTCGGCAGCACGGTCGCGTATCTGTACGGCTTCGAGATGAGCGACCCGGTCACCTACTACGTGTCACTCACGTTTGCGGTGTTCGGTGCGTGGTTCTTCTCCGTCGCGCGCGTGCCGGACGACCGCGTGCCTCAGGAGGCCATCATCGGCTTGGCATTTGCGGTGGCTTCGGCCGGGGCGATTCTGCTGTCTGCCGAGAATCCGCACGGGGCCGAGCACCTGCGCGACATGATGACGGGCAGCATCTTGGTCGTGTCGGGTGACGAGGTGCGGCATGCCGCGCTGTTGTACGGCGTGATCGGCGCGTTCCATTGGCTGTGCCGCAAGCAGTTTCTCGCGATCTCGATGGACCGCGCGGCTGCCGTGGCCAGCGGCATGCGCGTACGGTTGTGGGACTTTCTGTTCTATCTGTCGTTCGCGGTGATCATCACGTCGTCGGTGCGCATCGCGGGCGTGTTACTCGTGTTCATCCTGCTGATTGCGCCAGCTGTGTGCGGCGCGATGCTGGCCGTCGGGATTCGCAATCGGCTGTTGATCGGCTGGGCGTCCGGCGTGCTGGCGACGATTGGTGGGCTAGTGCTCTCGGCGCGCAAGGACTTCCCACCGGCTCCTGCCATCTCGTGCATCTTCGCGGCGATTCTGTTAGTCGCCGCGGTAGTGTTCATCATCGCGCGCTCCGAGAAGCGTGGCGTAGCGGTGCTCGAGTTCGCGGGCATTGCGCTCGCGCTCGTCGGCTTGGGTTTCGGCCTCACCAGGTTCCTGCGCTCGGATCTGGCGTGGTCGATGAAAGCGCATGCGGGTGAGCACGCCGAGGACGCGCTGCACTCGCACGGTGCGCCGGAGCATGCGCTCGGCGGCTCGCGCGCCGATCTGATCGCCGCGCTTGCTGATGAACACGATCAAGTGCGTGCCACGGCGGCCGAGCAGCTGGGCAAGCTAGGCGATTCCTCGGTGGTGCAGCTGCTCACGCATGCGCTGGAAGATCGCTCGGCGGCCGTGAAGGAAAAAGCGGCGCAGGCGTTGGGCGTGCTGGCGCGCCCGGAGGCGGCTCTTGCATTGGAAACGGCGCTCGCGAAGCAAGACCCCGACGAGTGGGTGAACATGCACGAAGCCGAAGCGCTCGTGCTGTGCGGCGGTGCGCACGGCATGTCGGCGCTGATCGCGATGGCGAGCGACGCTGACGCCAAGCTCGTGCGCGTCGAGGCGCTGCGCAAGGCGCTGGGCTTCGCGGGCAAAGCGGTGACGTCGCTGGAAGGTGCGTCCGGCGACGCCGCGCGTGCGCAGCTCGCGGGTTGGTGGCAAGCGAACCAGGCGCGCGTGCATTGGGACGCCGCGAGCAAGCGGTTCACGCTTCAGTAGCAGATGCCGCTGATGCCGTTGCTGGCGCAGTGAAGGCCAGTCGGACACGTCTGCCCGGCGGTGCAGACCAGCGCGCAGGAGCCGGAGCCGATACCCCCACTGCTGCACGTGACGGTCGCGGTGCCGCTGGTCGGTGCGGGGCAGTCCTTCGTCATAGTGCACGGCTTGGTGCAACCACCTTTGGCTTGACCGGCACCGCCGCCCATGAAGCCGCCACCGAAAGGCGTCGCGCAGACGCGACCGTCTCCGCCGCAGTCCTTGTCGGTGTTGCACGGGCTGTAGAGCGCGGGCTTCGTGCTCGCGTCGGGTGTCATCGTCGCGGCATCGAGCGGGTTACCGGATGTGCCGCCGCCGCCGAGCACGCCGCCGTCGTGAGCGATCGCGGCATCGAACCCACCCAGGGTTCCGCCTTGGCCGGCGCTGCCGGTGGCGTTACTGCCTGCGCCGCCGCTGCTGCCGGCGTGGGGTCCGCCGCCGAGCGCGCCGTTGCAGCGACAGGCGTCCCATTCGCCCGTGAGCAAGCACGTTTGCGCGCCGGTGCCGCTGGCACACGCACAGGTCTCGACGCGGCCTTCCACGCCGCACGAGCTTTTGGCGGCGCTGCTCGAGCTGCCGCCGCACGCGGCAAGCAGCCCGCAGCACGCCACCACCCAGGTCGCCCCAAACGCCTTGTTCCGCACGCTCTGAAGCTAGCACAAAGCGTGGGGCATCAAAACGCGGCGGGCCTTGCTTGTGTCGCTACATGCTGCGAAATGCGCACTGATCCCGTGCGCCGCCTCGTTTATCATCGGCGGGTGCAGCTTCGCCGTTGTCGCGTCCTTCCCACGGTTTTCTGTCTGTTCGCCGCCCTTGCCCTACACGCGCACGCGCGTGCGCAGCCGCTGCATGCGGCGCTAGCGCAGGCCGGGCAGATCCGCGTGGATGGCGATCTCGGCGAGTGGCGCGCGCTGCCCGCGCAGGGGCTCGGTGACGATCCCACCGGCTCGATCGAGGCTCGTTTCGCCTACGACGACTCAGGGCTCTACGTCGGCGCGCGGGTCCACGACGACGTCTTCGTGCGTAGCGTGCAACCGAGCTCGCATGAAGACGCGCTCGTCCTGATGCTCGGGTTGCCCGAAGCCGGGCGCGTGCGGGGCAGCGAGCTGTGGTTGTTCGCTGGCCAGCTGGGTCGCACCCGCGCGCAGATCATGCTCGCCGAATCTGGCGGTCCCGCACACGCGCTCGCGGCCCCCGCCCAGATCGTGGAAGGCCCGCTGAGCGACGGCTACACCGTCGAAGCCTACGTCCCGTGGAGGCTGCTGCCTGGCGGCCTGGACTACCGGTTTGCACGCGCGGCGCTGCGTTTGCACGATGTTGATCATGCGGGCGCGGCCGCGCACGAGCTGGCGTCGACGCGCGAGACCGAGCCCGCGCGCTGGCCGTGGCTCGACTTCGACGGCGGCGTTGCAGCTGCTGTAGCCAACTTCTTGCGCGTGAAGAATCTGACCAGCACGGCGCCGAAGCTCGACTGGGTGGGTGTCCTGGGCGGCGACGCGCACGTAGAGCGCGTGCTGGTCGTGGGTACGTACCTGGTGCGCAGCGGCGACGGAGCGCGCTTTGCGTTCGAAGATCTGCCGGTCTCGAGCGCGGCCGACGTGCGCTCTGCGCAGCTCGTGGACTTGACCGGCGATGGTACGCCCGAGCTCGTGCTCTTGCTGCGCCAGCGCAACGACCTCGGCACGCGCGAGCTTTGGCAGGCGTTCGACTTGCAGGGCGAGCACGCGCGCTCCTTGCTCGCGATCGAGACGCGCAAGGAGACGCGCGCGGGTTTCGTGAGCGCGACCGTGAGCTTGCGCAAGGCAGCGCGCGGCCGTGGCCTCGAGCTCGACGTGCGCAGCGGCGAGGCGAAGGGCCTGTCCGAAGCCGACTACGTGGATACGGCGGAAGCCGGCATGGGATCCATTCTGCTGCCGTGGGGTCCCGTGTCGGAGCGCGTCTACGGTTGGGATGGCACGCACTGGAGCGTGGTTCGCGAGACGAAGAACCCGCACGCCGCGGTGGCGAGTAGCGCGCGACCGACGCCGCGCGACGCCACCAGCGCGCCTCGCGTGCCGACCGTCGTGCACGAAGAGCCTCCCGGCAACGACGCGTTGATCGCGGCCTACCGCAGCGCGCGCGGCGTACCTAGCGCTGCGCGTCCACGCTTTTCGCAGCACATCAACCTCGCCGAGGACGCGCGCATCGAATCACTGATGTTGTTCGGGAAAGAGCTCGTCGTCGTGGGTGAAGGCTTTCGTCGCGGCGTAGGCTTCTTCTACTTCGGCCTGCCGGTACAAAGTCCGGATGACGTGCAGCGCGTGTTCACGGGGGACGTGACCGGCGATGGGCGGCGCGACATCTTCGTGCGTGTTCGGCAACGGATCGGTGACGTGCAGCGCGAGATCCTGCTTGGCTACACGTTCGCGGGCGAGGCGCTGACGCCGATTCTGGCCGTCGAGGTCCGTCGTGCGCGCGGCACCGACAGCGTTGGAAACGTGGTGGCACTGGTCCGCGCTGGGCTTCACTTCGCGCTCGAAGTGAAGCCGGGAGTTGCGCGCGGCTGGTCCGCCGATAGCTATCCGTTCAGCGCGGATTCCCAGGACTCCTTCGCACCCCTGTTGTTGCCGTGGCAAGACGCCGCGGTGCGCTATCGGTTCGACGGCAAAGTGCTGGTTTCTTCGGGCGTCCCCGCCGCGCGTGATTGACCCTGATCCGGCTTTTGAGCAAGATCGCGGGCCTCATGCACCTTGCCGCAGATGCCTCCACACGCGCGCTGCTCGAGCGCTTCGGTTTCGATGCTGCGCAGTTCGAATCGCTGCGTCAGCGCCTTTTGCGCGGAGAGGTCGGGGTCGACAAGAATCGGATTCGCGGCGTGGTCGAACCGCCGCGCGCCGGCGATGTGCCTCGCTTGCCGCCACCAGGTAGCGCGGAGCGCGCGCGGCTCGCGGCGCTCGGAAGTGAGGCGATGCGTCGCGGCGAAGTTGGCTGCGTCGTGCTCGCGGGTGGCATGGCTACGCGCTTCGGCGGCGTGGTGAAGGCGGCGGTCGATGCGCTGCCGGGGCAATCGTTTCTGCATCTGAAGCTGCGCGGCATCAGGCTCGCTGCGGAACAAGCGCGCGCACGCGTGCCCGTGTTCGTGATGACCAGCTTCGCGACCGATGAGCAGATTCGCGAGCTGATCGTGCCCGAGCAGAGCGCGTCGACGCCGGTGTCGGCGTTCGCGCAGTTGATCTCGCTGCGACTGCGACCCGACGGGGAGATCTTCCTCGAAGCCGGCGCGCCCTCGCCGTACGCACCGGGTCATGGCGATCTCACGTTCGCGCTGCGTCAGAGCGGCGTGCTCACGCGCTTTCTCGCCGACGGGGGACGCGTGCTCTTCATGTCCAACGTCGATAACCTCGCGGCTACGCTCGATCCCGCGGTGATCGGCGCGCACCTGGTGGGTGGCGCAGCTGTCACCACCGAGGTCGTGTCGAAGGATCCCGGCGATGCCGGTGGTGCGCCCGCGCGCGTAGACGGCGTGCTGCAGATCGTCGAGTCGTTCCGCTTCCCCAGCGACTTTTCCGAAGACAGCATCCCAGTCTTCAACGTGAACTCGTTCGTGCTCGACGCGCGCTCGTTGGATCGCGACTTTCCCCTCACCTGGTTCGTCGTGCGCAAGAAGGTCGCAGGCGAAGAGGCAATCCAGTTCGAGCATCTGGTCGGCGAGCTCACGGCGTTTCTGCCGACGGCCTCTCTGCACGTAGACCGCGATGGCGACGATGGCCGCTTTCAGCCGGTCAAAGATCCCCCCGAGCTCGAGCGGCGCGCGCCCAAGATCGCCGCGATGCTGCGCGCCCGAGGCGTTCTCTGATCCGAGCGTTCGTCGTCTGCATCGTTCTTCTGCTTTGCGCCTGCGACCGCGCGCGCGAGCTGAGCTGTCGGTTCGGTGCCGAGACACCGGTGCTGTCCGCGCGCGGCCTGTCGTTCGATGACGTAGGGCTGGTGCCTTTGGCGGGCGGAGCGCTGGCACTTGCGTCCCACGACGATGGCCTGTTCGTGCGTCGCGTCGATGCCGAGGGACACGTGCTTGCGCCCACGCAGCGTATTGCCGAACGTTGCACAGGGGGGCTCGATGCCGCCATCTTGCAGGACGATGTGCTCGTGGTGTGTCTGCGGCCCGGTAACACGCGCGAAGCGAGCGTAGGCCATGCCGTCGCCCTGTATCGGCTGAGCGCGACAGGGCAGGTGATCGCGACTTCGACGTTCGGCGCGGCCGGCAGCAATAGTCGCGGCGTCGCGCTTGCCCTGCTAGGCGCTCAGGTCTTCGTGGGGTTCCAAGACGCGATCGTCGGCGAGTCACGGACCTGGTTGGCATCGTTTCAGCTGACGAGTGCGGGGATGGCGGAGCCCGAGCTGCGTGTGCTCTCCGATGCGGCGTTCCGCGGCGGACCGCCGAGCCTTGGCGTGCGCGCAGGGCAACTGTACGGGGCCTGGGCCGAGACCCGTGACGACGGCTCGGGTCGTGTGATGTGGTCCGTGCTATCGCGTCGCGGTCGCGCGCTGGCGCTCTTCGCCACGCGCGATCCTTCCCCGAGCCCGAGTCTCGTGACTCTGCCCGCGCATGCGCGCGAACAGCGTGACGTGGGCGACTTCGCGCTGTCGTTTCGCGACGTGCGGGAGAAGCACCGCAAGACAGGCCTGTACCTGGCAGCGATCGATGGCGATGGCAGCGTGCGGCAGAAGCCGCGACGCATCGCGCGGGCCGACGGCGTTGCCCGGCCGGCGGTCCGCGTCTGCGGGAGCGGCGCCGAGAGCGCGATCATCGTGGCGACGCCACGTACCTTCGCGCGGGAGTACTTGGTCGGCGCGCTCAGCGTGGATCCGACGCTCCAGCACGTCTCGGGCGAGCAGCAGTTCTACGAGGACACGCGCGAGTTCTTCGAGGTCGGCCTCGCCTGCCTGCCGAAAGGGCCGCTGCTCGTGATCGCTGAGCGCGGCAAGCTCGGGCAGAGTCACGCCGCGCTGCGCGCCGTTCCGTTCAGTTGTCGCTGAAATATCGGGTGGTTGCCCCCCGCGAGCCGGGTTCGCGCTGGCTCCATGAAGGCGGGGTGCGGCCTGCTGTGATAGGCTGCGCCCGGAGAGAATCGTGCGTTTTTTCCGGCCGGGCATCGTGGTGTTCTGCGTGGCGCTCTTGGCATCGCTGTGCGTGCACCTCCCTGTCTACGAGGCGCTGGGCGACCTCGCCAAGACGCTGCTCGCGGATGACGCACCGAAGCGCTCTGCGCCCGTCGAGTTCGAGCTGACCGCGCTCGACGACAAGACCGTCAAGCCCGCCGAGCCGACTCAGAAAGACGAATCGAAACCGCCGCTTCCCCGTCCGCTGAGCCCCAGCGCGCCGCCGCCGCCGGACAAGCCGAAGCCGCCCGCGCCGAACAGGCCGGATGCGCCGAAGCCGCGACCGAACCTGAACATCTTGCCGACGCCACCCCCGCCGCCAGCGACGCCGCCGCCGCCGCCGCCGCAGGAAGCGCCGAAGAAGATTGCCGTCGTGCAGAAGAGCGACGATCCCAAGGTGCCGCCGCCGGACAACGCGAACTTCTTGGCCGAGGAAAACCGGCGCGTCGAAGAGCAGACCGTCGCCAGCGTGACGAACCTTCAAGAGGACAGCCCCGAGACGCAGCTCGCGCCGAAGGCCAGCGATTCGAAAGCGCAGGGCAACGACGACACGACCAAGCCCGCGGACCTGCGGGATCTGCACGGCGAGGACAAGCGCATTCCCAACTTGAAGGAAGCCAAGGACAAGCCGATCGAGCCGTCGAGTCCGTCGCATGGCGAGCAGACGGCGCAGGCGGTCACGGCCGCGCCGACCGCGGGCGGCGCCGCGGGTGCGCATGAAGACAAGCACGCGCTTGCGGCAGGGTCGGTTGCGCTCGGTGGCGAGGAGGAGCCGCTGGTGATCCAAGACGGCATGGGCACGATTCGCATCCGGCGCTCACTCGCGGGCCACGGGCCCGGCGATCAGGGCGGTGAGCGGCAGAAGGGCGGGGCTAGCGCCCAGAACGCGGAGCACGCGGGCGCGCGCGCGGGCAAGGGCGCGAACCTGCAGCTCTCGTGGTCGCAGTTCGAGACCACGTTCGGCTCGCAGGACCTGCAGGCGCAGCGCGACGCGTACCTGGAGCAGAAGCGCTCGCGCACGCAGGGCGGCAGCACCGAGCGGCAGTGGAAGAAGTTCCGCTCGGCGATCGAGAACTTCGTGCCGAACGTCAAGCCGGGCAACCAGACCGCGCTCAATGCGGCGGCGTCGCCGTACGCCGTGTATCTCAACGAAGTGCATCGCCGCATCCATCGCGAGTTCGCGCTGCGCTTCTTGAGCGAGCTGCCACTGGTCGGTGGTCCTTACAACGACGACTCGCTGTTCACGAAGCTCGAGATCGTGATCAACGGCGACGGCACGCTGTACAAAGTTGGCGTGGTCGAGTCGAGCGGGTTCACGCCGTTCGACTACGGCGCGTGGAACTCCGTCGAGCGCGCGGCGCCGTTCCCCGAGCCGCCGCACAAGATCCTGTCGGGCGATGGCCGCGTCTACTTTCGTTGGGGTTTCTATCGCAACGATCGTGCGTGCGGCACAGCGGGCGCGGAGCCGTACATCTTGCCAAACATCGGCGCGCCGACGCCCGCGCCTGGGCCGCTGCACGATCAAGGTGGTGGCGATGGTGATGATTCGAAGTTGGGCTTGGGTGACACTGTTCCAGCTAACGCGAATCCGGAACCGCACGCTCTGCTTGGTGGGCCCGCTCCGCAAGCTCCGCGCGCTCCGCTTGGTGGGCCCGCTCCGCAAGCTCCGCTTGCTGCACCATGAGCACGTTCACAGAGCAGCTCAAGGCGCTCGCGCTCGAGCAGGGCTTCGTGCGTGCGGGCGTGGCGAACGTGGGCGCGCTCGATGCCGATGCAGAGCACTTTCGCGCCTGGCTGGCTGCGGGGCATCACGGCTCGATGGCGTATCTCGCAGAGACTGCCGAGGTACGCACGAACCTCGCGCATCCCAGCATGCTTGGCAGCGCGCGCAGCGTGCTCGCGCTCGCCACAGCGTATGCGCGCCCGGACGATCCCGACCCGGATTCGCCCCGTGCGTTCGCACCGGGCAAGATCGCCCGCTACGCACACGGGCGCGACTATCATCCGCTGCTCTACGACCGCACGCGCGCGCTCAAACGCTTGCTGCGCGAGCATGGTCACGTGGCACGCGCCTGCGTCGATACCATGCCCGCGCTGGAGCGCGCGTGGGCGGCGCGCGCTGGGCTTGGCTTCATCGGTAAGAATGCGTGCTTGATCGTGCCGGGTGTCGGCTCACACGTGCTGCTCACGCTGATCGTGACCAATGCCGAGCTGCAGCCGGATGCGCCGATCTCCGTGGGCTGCGGTCAGTGCACGCTGTGTCTCGAGCGCTGTCCGACCAAGGCGTTCGTCGCCGAGCGTAAGCTGGATGCGCGACGCTGCATCTCGTATCTCACGATCGAGCACGAGGGCGTGATCGAGCCTGCGTTGCGCGAGCCGATGGGTCCGTGGATCTTCGGCTGCGACGTGTGCCAGGACGTGTGTCCTTACAACCGCACGCGCACCGTCGACCCTGCGCTCACCGAGCCGTTTGCGCCGCGCCTGCGCGCCGTCGAGCTCGGCGCGGAAGACTTGCTGCGCATGGACGACGCCGTGTTCGAGCGCTACTCGCGAGGCATGCCGATGCGTCGGGCAGGCCGCGAGGGCATGGCCCGCAACGCGGCCATCGTGCTCGGCAATGGTGGAGACAAGCGGCACCTGCCGCTGCTGCGCGAGCGTGCCGAGCTCGATCCTTCGGCAGTCGTGCGCGACGCGGCCGGTTGGGCCGTGCAGCGACTCGCAGACCGAGGCGAGACCTGACTGTGAGTCTCACGCGAGCGTAGGCCAATACGGAGCGAGCGCGCGACGCGTCGCGGCGATGGCGTCGTGCTCGATGCTGCGCAGCCTGCCGTCCGGTAGCTCGGTATATGTGCCCATTGCGGCGTGCGCGACAGCGGTCACGCTCTCGGACAACGCGAGCAAGTCGTAGCCGCCCTCGAGCACGAAGCCGATGCGACCGCTACTCTGTGCTTCCGCGAGCTCGATCAACGAAGCTGCGAACGCGCCGTAGCTGGCGGCATCGAGCTGCATCTGCGCGAGCGGATCGCGTGCGTGCGCGTCGAAACCTGCGGAGACCAGGATCAGCTGCGGATCGTACGCGCGCAGCACCGGTAGGATCACCGTGCGAAACGCCGCACCGTAGGCTTCTGGGCTGCTGCCCGCGGGCAGCGCGAGATTCGCCGTGTAGCCCGCGCCCGCGCCGCGCCCGATCTCGTTCGCCGCGCCCGTGCCCGGATAGAACGGATACTGATGCAGCGAGACGAACATGACGCGCGGGTCGTCGTAGAACGCGTCCTGTGTGCCGTTGCCGTGATGCACGTCCCAGTCGACGATCGCGACTCGCGAAAGACCGGCTGCAAGCGCTGCGCTTGCCGCCAGCGCCACGTTGTTGAGCAAGCAAAAGCCCATGCTGCCGCTCGGCACGGCGTGGTGTCCCGGCGGTCGCAGGAGCGCAAAGCCGCGCGTACCGTCGCCGCGCACGAGCGCCTGCGCGAGATCGATGCCGCCGCCAGCTGCAAGCCAGGCCGCTTCCCGTGTGGCTTTGCAGAAGTAGGTGTCTGGATCGAGATGCCCTCGATGCGCACGCAGCGCAGCCTTCAGCTGCTCGACGTAGGTGGGCGCATGCACGCGCGCGAGCTCTGCGTCGCTGGCTTCACGCGCTGCCAGCAGCACGCGCTGTTCAGGAGCGACCACCGAGAACAGGCCGGCGCGTGCAGCCGCCAGACGTTCCGGACACTCGGGGTGATCGCCTGACTCGTCCTCGTGACCGTCGAAGCGCGCATCATCCACCAGCAGGAGCGGCATGCTCCGGGTGCCGGTCGCGTTCCGAGCCACCGTCATCGCTTGCTTCTCTTCGGCAAGGGTGCCGCTCTTGGCTTCACCTGCACGGGATTGTTCGAGAGCAGCTCTTCGATCCGGTTCAGCAGCTCTTCCACGCCTTCTTGGGTGGCCGCCGAGAACGCGCTGACCTCGATGCCCTTGCGCTTCATCGCTTTACGAAATGCAGGCAAAGCCTCGCGCGCTTCCGGCAAGTCTTGCTTCGAGACGGCGACCACCTTCGGACGCGATGCGAGATTCGGGTCGAACTGCTCCAGCTCTTTGCATAGCGTCTTGAAGTCGCCGGCCAGCGAGCGGCCGGGCGTGGGATCGATGCTCACCAGAATCAAGAGCACGCGCGTGCGCTCGATGTGCTTGAGAAAGCGATGGCCGAGGCCCGCTCCGTCGGCGGCGCCTTCGATCAGGCCAGGCACATCCGCGATCACGAACGAGCGCTCGTCGCCGCGCGAGACCACGCCGAGGTTTGGCACGAGCGTCGTGAACGGATAGTCCGCGATCTTCGGTCGGGCCTTGGAAACCACCGAGATCAGCGTGCTCTTGCCGACGTTCGGAAAACCGACGATGCCGACGTCGGCGAGCATCTTGAGCTCGATGCGCAGCTTACGGCTCGCGCCGGCTTCGCCCTTCTCGGCGCGCATCGGAGCGCGATCCTGCGGTGTCGCGAAGTGAATGTTGCCGCGCCCGCGTCGGCCACCGGCGGCCGCCACGAATTGCTGACCGACGGCGTCCAGGTCGCAGAGCAGCTCGCCGCTGTCGGCGTCGAAGATCTGCGAGCCCACGGGCACGCGCACGAGCAGCGGTTCACCGCGCTTGCCGTATTGGTCTTTACCACGTCCGTGCTCTCCGTCTTCCGCGCGCAGCACGCGGCGGTATTTCAAGTCGAGCAGGGTGGTCAGGCCTTCGTCGGCCTGCAGGATCACGTCGCCGCCGTCGCCGCCGTCGCCGCCCGCCGGGCCGCCGAGCGGTACGAATTTTTCGCGCCGCATGGCCGTAGAGCCGTCGCCACCGCGACCGCCATGGACCTCGAGCGTGATCTCATCGACGAAATGCACCGCGCAGTGGTACTTGGCGGCACCCCTCGGCGCAAGCAGTCGCTGCGCGCGGCGCGCAGAGGCCTTTACGCATCGGCCTCGCTCACTACAATCGCTCGCCATGGACCGTGCCCCGCAGACGGCTCTCGGGACGGCGCGTGCCCGCTTCGAGAGTGGCATGGCGCGCAGGTCCGCGGAGCTGACCGCGGCCGTCGAGATCCTGGCCGGTGCACCAAGCGATGAGGCCGTGCGCGAGGACATGCGCCGCCGCCTGCATGCGCTCTACGCGACCGCGCAGGTGTTCGAGGCAGACGCCCTGGCGCTGGCGGTGAAGGCCGTGATCGCACGGCTCGACGCAGCGCGCGCGACCGAGCAGCCACTCGACGCCGGGGACTTGTCCGCGCTGCGTGAGTTGGCCGAGCGCCTGCCGAGCTTCGTCGCTGCAGCCGACGGCGGCGTGGTCGAGCCCCCGGTCGCAGAGCCGACACCCGTGCTCGATCCCACACCATCACAGGCCCCAGTGCCGCTCGAGATTGCGTTGACGCAGAGCGTCGCTGGCTTTCTGCCCGCGCCCGCGATTGCATCGATCTTGGTGGTCCACACCTCGCGCATGCAAGCGCGCATTCGCGAGCTCTTGCCGCGCGAGCGCTTCGACGTCTTTGGCACCGGCGATCCCGAGCGTGCCATCGCGCTCGTGCACGAAGAGTCGCCAGACATAGCGTTCATCTCCGGCGAGATCGCGACCCAGCGCGAGATTGATCTCGTGCGCCGCCTGCAGACCGATCCGCTCAGCAACGTGCGTCGCATCTACGTGGTGCTGCCCGCGGGCGCGACGTTCGACGACGAGTTCGCGCGCTTGACCGGCGCGGATGGCGTGCTCGTGGAGCCGCTCGAAGCCGCAGCCTTGCGCGAGCTGATCGAGGCCCAGATCGCAGCGAGCCCGCGCGCCTCGTCGCGCCGGGGGCCGCGCGCGCTGGCGGCAATCTCGGCGGGCACTGTCGCGGAGATCGCGGCCACGCTCGCCGAAGAGATCCGCTCCGGCATCGCGGAAGCCATGCGCTCCGGGCGCAACGAGACGATTCGCGTCGACGACCCGAGCGAGCTGATGGCCGTCGCGTGGTCTGCCATCGGTAAAGTGCGCTCGCATCTCGCCGAGCAGAGTCGCGGCCGCGTGCGCTTTCGCGAAGAGTCCGTGCTCGATGCGCCGACGTTCTTGAGCTTCGGCAAGCTCGGTGCCGATCCCGAGGTGCAGGCCGAGAACGCGGACGCGGCCGCCGCCCTCAGCGGCAGGCGTGTGCTCGTCGCCGACGACGATCCGGCGGTGCTCTGGTTCTTCTCGGGCCTGTTGCGCGAAGCTGGAGCGCGTGTGCTCGAAGCGCAGAACGGACAGATGGCGCTCGAGCTGGCACGTCGCAAGCGCCCTGACGTGGTCGTGAGCGACATCCTCATGCCGAAGATCGACGGCTTCGCGCTGTGCCGCGAACTCAAGCGTGACGCGCTCTTGGCGCACGTGCCGGTGATCCTGCTGTCGTGGAAGGAAGACTTCCTGCAGCGCATGCGCGAGCTCGATGCAGGCGCGAACGGCTATCTACGCAAAGAAGCGGGCAGTCGGCAGATCCTCGCGGGCATTGCGGCCGTGCTGCGTCCGCTTCTGCAGCTGCGTGAGCAGCTGCGTGCCGGCGACGAGGTGCATGGGCGCATCGAGAACCTCGGCATCCTGCGGCTGATCGAGGCGCTCGTGGCGGAGCGACCCGATGCGCGCTTGTCGGTGCGCGACGCGTGGAACCTGTTCGATGTCGATGTCCGCGACGGCAAGACGTGGAGCGTCAGCCGCACCGCCGCCGACGGTTCGTTCTCGCGCGCCAGCGATGTGCTCGTGCAGCTCGTCGGCGTCACCTCGGGCAGGTTCTCGGTCGCCACCGCGACCACGCCGTTGCGCGCCGCGCGCTCGGGCCAGGATGAACCGCTCGACAAAGCCGTAACGGCTGCTGCGCTGAAGCTCTGCTCGTTGCTCGATGCCGTGTCCGACATGCGCCTCGTGCACGTGGCGCTCGTGACGTTCGACGACGAAGTGCTGGCTTCGCTGCTCGATTCGTCGCCGACACCGCTCG
>JADGRF010000305.1 GCA_017881055.1 Sandaracinaceae bacterium | reverse complement strand
TGCCGGGCTTCCAGGGGCGGCCTTCCCAGTCCCACCCCTCGGCGGGCGGCTCGCCGTGGCCGCCTTCCCACCACACGGTGCCATCTTTGGCCAGCACGACGTTCGTGAAGATCGTCTTGCTACCGATGGTCTTCATCATGTTCGGGTTGGTCTTCGAGCTGGTGCCGGGCGCGACGCCGAAATAACCGGCCTCGGGGTTCACGGCCCACAAGCGTCCGTCTTCGCCGACGCGCATCCAGGCGATGTCGTCGCCCACGGTCCAGATCTTCCACCCGTGGAAGCGCTTGGGCGGAATCAGCATCGCGAAGTTGGTCTTGCCGCACGCGCTCGGGAACGCCGCCGCGACGTACGTCATTTCGCCTTCCGGGCTTTCGACGCCGAGGATCAGCATGTGCTCCGCGAGCCAGCCTTCTTTCCTGCCGAGGTAGCTGCCGATGCGCAGCGCGAGGCACTTCTTGCCGAGCAGCACGTTGCCGCCGTAGCCGCTGCCCACGGACCAGATCGTGTTGTCCTGCGGGAAGTGGCAGATGAAACGACGCTCGGGGTTGATGTCGAGCGTGGAGTGCAGGCCGCGGTTGAACTCGTTGCTGTCGCCCAGCATGTCGAGGGCCTTCTTGCCCATGCGCGTCATGATGCGCATGTTCAAGACCACGTACACGCTGTCGGTCAGCTCGATGCCGATCTTCGACGAGCTCGAACCGACCGGACCCATGACGTACGGCACAACGTACATCGTGCGGCCCTTCATGCAGCCGTCGTAGAGCGCGCTGAGCTTCTTGTACGCGTCGGCGGGCGCCATCCAGTTGTTGGTGGGGCCGGCTTCTTCCTTCGTCGGGGTGCAGATGAAGGTGAGGTGCTCGACGCGCGCGACGTCGTTCGGATTCGAGCGGCTGTAGTAGCAGCCCGGGAGCTTCTGGGCGTTCAAGGGCTCGATCGCGCCCTGGGCCAGACCGACCTCGGTCAGGCGCTTGTGCTCGTCGTCACCGCCGTCGCACCAGACGATCTGGTCGGGCTTGGTGAGCTTCGCCATGTCGGCGATCCACGCGAGCAGGTGGCTGTTGGTGCTGAACGGCTGAGTTCCCGGATTGGCTGCTGTCATAGGCTTCTTATGGCTGCTCCGACCGACGACCGGAAGGGCGCGCCACTGTACTCCATTATGCGGACTGATCCACGCGATTTGAGCGCAGAAACCGCAGCGTTTTCGCTGGCCCGTCTCGGTTCCTGGGTCCTGATCTTCGTGGTCGCCACGGACGGCGCGTTGCCTGCCGGTCTGCGCGAACTAGACTCAGCGGCGCTGGCCTAGGCGCCAGTTGGGTGCACGTATCGTAGTGGATCACGCAGGAGACTCGCGACTGCTTGTCGTTGCCATACGTTCATAGTAATGTGTTGCAACTGGATTCTCGGCGTTCAAACCGTTGAGGCGCACGATGGAACAGCGGAAACAGTCACCCCGTCCGCACCGCCCGACCGCTCCGGGCGGCCTGCTGGCGCCCTGGCAGCCGACGCCGGAGTCGCCGCGGCATCCGATGGCGCCGCCGCCTCGGCCCAGCGCGCCCACGCGCCGCCGCCGTCGCGAGCTGCAGTTCTTCGGCTTGCTGACCGCGCGCTGACACCACGCGAAACACGCCGAGTGGCGATCGCGGCCCAATGGCCCAACACTGCCGGCTGGGATGTCGGATCTTCACGGCCAGCACGCGGACCATCGCGCCCAGCCGAGCTCGGCGCTGGCGGCGCGCTTGGCGTGGCTGGTACGCCTGCGCTGGTACGCGCTTGCAGGCATCGTGCTCGCCACTGCCGCTGCTGCGTCAGGTTTCTTCCCCGGTGTGAACGTGCGCGTCCTCGCCGTCGCCGCGACGATTGCCGCGCTCTACAACTTGGCGCTCTGGCGTGCTCAACGCGCGGGGCGCTTGGAGGCAGGTCCGCGCGCTGCGCTCACGCAAGCGCACGGCGATTTCTTGCTGCTCACCGTCGTGCTCTGGGCGTCGGGCGGCGTGCACTCGCCGTTCCTTGGCTATTACGCGTTTCACATCGCGCTGGCGGGCATTCTCGGCGGACCGCGCGCCACGTTGATCGCGGCGGCTGCAGCCATTGGCTGCGCCGGCTTTCTGGCGCTCGGGGACGTGCTGCCTCTGCTGTCGATCTCGACCTGGGCTGTGCGCGGCGCCCTCCGTTCCGGCACGGAGGTCGTTGCGTTCTCCTCGGTGATCGCGGGCATCGCGTACCTGGTCACGCACGCCGTCTCGGAGCTACGCGACCGCGAAGAGGCGCTGGCGCGTGCGCGCGATCGTGCTCGGCTCGAGTACGAAGTTCTGTCGACTACGTTGAACGAGCTCGATGCGGGCCTCGAGATCGTGGATGCCGACGGCAGCGTCGTTTTCAAGAACCGCTTGGCCCAGCGCTTGGTTCCGAACCCCGCCCACGGCGAGGCCTGGCGCTGCCCCGGCAGCGATCACGCGTGCGAGCGCGACGTCGCCGGCAGGTGCGCGCTCCATAGCGCGCTCGAGCACGGCGACGCGGGCCACTGTCGCTTCGCCGTACGCGTCGACGGCAGCGAGCGCGTCTACGAGCTGCACTCGTTCCCGCTGGCGTCGGCCGCGGCCGATGGACCGAAGGTCATGAACCTGTACGTCGATCGGACCAACGCCATGCTCGCCGAGCAACAGCTGGTGTTGGCGGAGCGCCTATCGAGCTTGGGGCGGATCGCCCAAGGAGTTGCGCACGAGCTGAATACGCCGCTCGCGACGATTCGCACCTTGGCAGCTGACATGGGTGTCGCGCTCGCGACGTTGCGTGCGCAGGTGCCTCTTGGGGGCGACGCGCTGGTGGCGGATCTCGGCGAATCAGCCGCGTTGATTCGCGAGGAGACAGGCCGCTTGGGTCGCATCACGCACTCGCTGCTCGCGGGCGGCGACCTCGTGCGAGCGCGCATCGACGGTGCTGTCGCCCTGTCTGCCGTAATCGAGCGCGGCTGTGCGCTGGTGCTCTCGGGTGCGCGCCGCGGTACGCGCGTCGATGTAGATGCTTCGCTCGATGGCATCGTGGTGATCGCGGATCCCGATCGCCTGGTCCAGGTGATCGTGAACCTCGTGCAGAATGCCGCCGACGCCCTGCGCGAC
Source organism: Sandaracinaceae bacterium (assembly GCA_017881055.1). GTDB lineage: Bacteria > Myxococcota_A > Polyangia > Polyangiales > JAFGIB01 > JADGRF01. Next base: position 37,630 of record JADGRF010000305.1, on the reverse strand, counting down.
AAGAGCGACGGCAGCATCCGGATCGCCGCAGAGAAGGAGCCCGACAACCGCGTGGCGATCCGCATCGACGATGACGGGGTAGGGATCGCGCCCGAGATCCAGAGTCGTCTGTTCGAGCCGTTTGCCACGACGAAGCCGCCCGGCGAAGGCACGGGCCTGGGCCTCTATACTTCGTACATGCTGGTGCAAGCGATGCACGGCACGCTCGTGTTGGAGCCGGGACCGCTCTCGGGCACGCGTGCGACCGTTCGGCTGCCGCTCTCGCGCGCCGAGCGCGGGTTGATTTCTGGCGCAGCGAGGAACCGCGAGCCGCATCGGGGAGTCTCGGCGTGACCGCGTCGCCCGTGCGCGTGTTGATCGTCGACGACGACGCGGGCTTTCGCTTCGCGATGAACAAGGCACTCTCGCGCCAAGGCTTCGCCATCACGGAAGCCGACAGCGGTGAGGCTGCGCTGCGCGCGCTCGCCGGCCCCGCGCCTGCCGACGTCGCGCTGCTCGACCTGCGCATGCGCGGCCTCGATGGTCTCGCGGTGCTGCAGCGCTCGCGCTCGAGCAAGACGCGCTTCATCGTGCTCACGGGCCACGGCTCGGTCGCTGCGGCCGTGAGCGCCATGAAGCTCGGAGCGTTCTCGTTTCTGGAAAAGCCGGTCGACGCCGAAGTGCTCGCACCGTTGATTGCGCAAGCGTTATCCGATCGCGATGCGGTGGCCGAGCACAAGGCGGATGCGTTTGCGCCGCCGATCGTGGGCGACAGCGCCGCGATCGCGGCAGTGCGTACGTTCGTGGCGCGTGCCGCGACCAGCAACGAGACCGTCGCGGTGTACGGCGAGACGGGCACCGGCAAGGAGGTGGTCGCCCGGCACTTGCACGCCGAGGGCGCGCGCGCGAACGGTCCGTTCGTGGCGGTGAACGCCGCCTGCGTGCAGCGCGAGCTGTTCGAGAGCGAGCTGTTTGGTCACCGCAAGGGCGCGTTCACCGGCGCCACCGAGTCGCGCGATGGCTTGTTCGTCGAGGCGTCAGGTGGAACTCTGTTCATCGACGAGGTCGCCGAGCTGCCGCTCGACTGCCAAGCCAAGTTGCTGCGCGCGCTCGAGACGCGCCGCATCCGCGCGGTGGGCGGTTCGGGCGAGCTCGAGGTGAGCGTGCGCATCGTGGCCGCGACCAACCGCGACCTCTGGAGCGAGGTCCGCGCCGGCGCGTTCCGGGAAGACTTGTTCTTCCGCCTGCAGGTGCTGCCGATCATGTTGCCGCCTCTGCGTGAACGCCCGGACGACGTGCTCCCGCTCACGCGCCACCTCTTGGAGCGCATCGGCTCGGGCAACCTTGGTCTCGACGTCGAGGCCGCAGCCGCGCTCACGCGCTATGCGTTCCCGGGCAACGTGCGCGAGTTGCTCAACGTGTTGCGGCGCGCAGTGTTGTTCGCGGATGGCCCCGAGCTCGATGGCTCGCTGATGCGGCGCATGTTGGCTGCGAGCGTGTTCGGTCACGCGGAAGCCGCGCGGCCGGTATCCGGCGACGCGGCGCTGGCGGCTCCGCTCGCCACCAGCAGCGCCGCCAGCCTCGCCGCGCGCGAACGCGCCCACATCGAAGACACGCTCGCCAAGATGAACGGCAACGTGACGCGCGCAGCGACCGCGCTCGGTATCGATCGGCGTACGCTGCAACGCAAGCTGCGCGGCTTTTCGGGACGCTGACAGCGGCCATCAACCTTCGTGATCGCCGCCGTGAGTCAGCTGCGCGCGTCCCTTCAGGCCGCGAGCTCTGCCTGCAGCCGCTCGCGCATCTTCGCCTTGATGCCGGCCTCGATTTGGCGCACGCGTTCCCGCGATAGGCCGAGCTCGGCGCCGAGCGCATCCAGCGTGCACGGCGAGTCGTTCATCCAACGCGCCTCCACGATCCGGCGCTCGCGCGGGCTGAGCGTCGCCAACGCTGCGTGAACTTCGTCGAGCATGCGCGCGCTCCGCTCGGCACGCAGCGTGAGCACTTCGGGGTCGTCGCCGTTATGAGCCACGCGGTCGAGGCCTAGGCCTAGGCCTGCGGTCTCGTCGATCGGCGTATCGCGTCGCGTGATCAGCGGCCAGAGCTGCTCGCAGCGCGCGAGTGGCATGCCGCTGTGCTGGGCGAGCGCCGCGGCATCGGCGAGGTCGTGCACGCGGTAGGCGCGCAGGGCTTTGCGCTCGGTGCGCGTCGTGCCGAGGCGTACGATGCGATAGCTGCGCACGACGTACTCGCGGATCTCGGCGCGGATCCAGTAGCTCGCGTAGGTTCGCAGGCTCTGCGCACGCTCGGGGTCGAAGCGACGCGCAGCGTGGAGCAGGCCGAGGCTGCCCTGCTGCACGAGGTCATCGAGCGCCACGCCCCACAGCCGATAGCCATGCGCAACGGCGCGTACCATGCCCAGGTTCGCGCGCACCAGCTCGTTGCCCGCGCGCATGTCGCCACGTTGGAACGCAGCGATCAGCCGCCGCTCTTCATCGGGGTCGAGTCGGGTCCGCTCCGAAGGGCTCGCGACGTCACGTTGTTCGACCTCGCAGGGTTGGAGCGTTGAGTGAAGCTGGTATGCAAGCGCGGCATTCTGCACGTCGGGCCTCCTTCGCGGACGACCCGTCGCTCTGCACACGGCATGCCCGGCGCTTGCGCCCGCGCGGCCCAACCTGCGCGCTCTTGGGCGGTGCGCTCCGCGGCAGCCGACCTTCTTGCCGCGGCAACCTGCCGCACCGCTCCGTCAGGCGCCGCAGCTACGGACTCTTGAGCGAGCCTGCGCGCGTCTTTGCGCGCTCGGCGCTCTTGGGGTCTTTGTCCTGCACGAGCACGGCGTAGCGCTCGTACGCTTTCACGGCGTCGTCGACCTGCCCCATCTTCTCGTAGCAGTTGGCCAGGTCGTAGTACGCCCCGGCATCGGTCGGATCCTTGTCGACGACTTGCTTGTACAGCGGGATCGCGTCGGCGAAGCGCTGCGCTCCGCGCGTCGTGATCGCCAAGTTGCGCGTGACGTGGAGGTCGCCCGGACGCTGATCGAGCGCACGCTGGAAATACACGATCGCCTCTTCGTAGCGGCGCTCCTTACGAAGCGCGACGCCGAGGTTGTTGAGCAGCTCCGGATCGTTCGGGTGCTTCTCGACCTGGTCTTCCATCTCTTTGATCGCGTCGCTGCCCTTGCCGAGCGCGCGCAGCGCGAGCCCGAGGTTGGCGACTGACACGCCATCGTCCTTGTCGAGCTCGATCGCTTTCTTGAGGCGCGGCACAGCGTCGTCGTAGCGCTTCAGGTGCACCAGAGCGGCACCCGCCAGCGCGTACGCTGGAGCGTGTTGGGGCGAGAGCTGGATTGCCTTCTCGAAGCACTTGATCGCAGACGCATAGTTACCGCTGTCGGCGAGCACGCCGCCCATCGCCATGTGGGCCGCGGCATGGTCCGGCCGAAGCTTGATGGCCTGGCGCAGCTCGTGGATCGCCTCCGACGTCTCGCCCTTGCGCTTGTGCTCGAGCCCGAGACGGTAGTGCGCTTCGGCCTCGTCAGCGCGTGCGACGGAAGCCGTCAGCAGCAGCGCGGCCAAGAGACTGCGGGCGACCACTGCGGTGAAACCCGGTCGGACGATCGAGGTTTTGTGCATGTCGGCCATCATCGCCCGCGTTCGGCGGATTTGACAGATGCCCCAGACCCTAAACTCCGGATTCTGGTGCCCGCACGGGCGGCGTGATATCCCCGCGCTGTGACGACGCCCGGGATCGCAGCGCAGAAGTCGATCGACATCGTCGTGCCTGCCTTCAACGAAGAGGCGTGCATCCGCACCTTCTACGAGCGCACCGCGCGCGCGATCGACGCCTTGCCGTACGCGTTCCGCATTCTGTTCGTCGACGACGGCTCCACCGATCGCACCGCGCAAGAGTGCTTTGCGCTCGCGGCGAGCGACCCGCGCGTGGGCCTTTTGCGTTTCTCGCGCAACTTCGGGCATCAAGCCGCGCTCACCGCGGGCCTCGACGCGGCCGACGCCGACGCGGTGATCACGCTGGACGCCGACCTGCAGCATCCGCCCGAAAAGCTGCCGGACTTCATCGCGGCCTGGGAGCAGGGCGCCGAGATCGTGTCCGGCGTGCGTGCGCGTGCGGAAGGCGCCTCGCTTTGGAAGCGCTCGACGTCCACGCTGTTCTATCGCCTGCTGAACGCGATCTCCCCGTTCAAGATCACAGCGGACTCACCCGACTTTCGCTTGTTCGATCGCAAAGTGGTGAATGCGATCCGGCGTCTCCGTGAACAGAGTCGGTTTCTGCGCGGCATCTACTCGTGGGTCGGGTTTCGCGAGGTTCAGCTGCCGTACACGCAGGCCGAGCGCGCCGCCGGCAGGACGCACTACTCGAACATCGACATGCTGGTGTTTGCGCTGCGGGCGGTGCTGTCGTTTTCGCACGCGCCGCTGCGCTTCGCGACGTACCTCGGGCTGTGCGTGTCCGCGCTGGCGTTCGGCTTCGGCATGTACGCGATCGTGATGAACGTGGTGTTCCATCAGGTGATCCGCGGCTGGACCTCGATCGCGGTGCTCGTGTCGTTCTTCTCGGGTGTGCAGCTGCTAACCCTGGGCGTGCTCGGCGAGTACCTCGGCCAAGTGCTCGAGGAGAGCAAGCGGCGGCCGCTGTACCTGCTCGCGGACACCCATCTGCCCGCGCTCGTAGGCCCTGCGCGCGAGCCCAAGTCGTCGCTCCCGCCACGGGACTGATCTCTGGGTGCGCATCAAAAATCGATCGGTTGCGCGAGGCTGAAGCTGACGGCGGCGGGGATCTGTTCCGGAGCAAGGCCTCGGAAAAACACGATCCATTCGCCGTCGACACCCGCGCGCACGCGCCCGTCGCATTGCTTCTCGTACCAGGAACGGATCGGGTTGTTCGGCCTGGCCCGCCACACGAGCACGCGGTGATCCGCCGTCATGGCTTGCCACAGGTCGCGTCCCACGCCTTCGCCCTGAGCCTGCCGGGTCACCGCGAACTTCGACAGGTAGGGGCCGAGCGGCGACGGAGCGACGAGCGCTGCGCCCCGGTAGTTCTCTTCGATGTAGGCGTGCAGCAGCTCGCGCGTGAACACGGCGGGATTCGGAGCGCGTCCAAAGCTGTTCTCGAGCAGCGTGCGCAGGCGCGCGAGGTCGACGTCTGCCAGGCTCGCGTGGCGAATGATGCGTGCGCCCTTGCGCAGCAGCGTACCCGCACCCTTCACGGTGAAGAGCTCGTGCAGCAGATTCAGAGGCGACGTGAGCGTGATCAGCAAGTCGTGGCTCGTCAGCTCCAGGATCAAGCGACCCGACCACGCGAGCACGGCCTTGTGTGCAGCCGTAATCTCCGGCCGCGCCAACAGGCTGCCGAGCTCGTCGCTGAGATTCACGACCGACAGGGCCTGGCCGTCGAGCGAGAGGCCACCTTCACTGCGCAGGAAGATCAGCTTGGGCGTCTCGAGCCGCGTGAGCACGCCCGCGAGCTCGCACAAGCGCGCGTCGTCGTCGGCCGCCGCCAGCTGCACGACCGGCACCGCACCACGTCGCGCGGCGGCGGCGAGCGCCTCGTGCGGGCTCGAGGCCGAGAGCAGCTCGCTCTGCACGCCCATCTCGCTCAGCTTGCGCTGCAGCTTCTGCGCGTGCTCGGTCGCGAGGCGTGGCTCGTAGAAGCCGAGCACGACCACGGGTGTGAGCGAGAGCGCGCCGAGCAGGCGCAGGTCGCGCGCCACGCCCTCGGCGTTTTCCTCCATGGTCTCGGAGTCGACGACGATCGTCGCGAAGCTCTCCCGCGCTCGCGAACGAAAAAGGCGCAGGTAGAACTCGGCCTCCGAGCCGGGGCCCACCCCTGCCAGAAAGCGCAGCACCGCTTCTGCAGGGTCCATCCCGCGCGCCATCCCGCGCTCCATCTTTCGTTCCATCGCGCGCGCAACATAGCAAAGAACACACGCGCGCCAAGTCGACCGGAGTCGGCACCTGCCAAAGCCTTTTTCGGGCGTGCGTGGCAGAATCGGGCTTCCTGATGAGCTTCGCGTACGACGCCGTGGTGATTGGCTCAGGCCCGAACGGTCTGGCGGCTGCCGTCGCGCTCGCGCGTGCGGGCCTGTCGGTGCAGATCGTCGAAGCCGAGGCTGAGCTCGGAGGTGGTCTGCGCAGCCGAGAGCTGACACTGCCCGGCTACCTGCACGACGTGTGCTCGGCCGTGCATCCACTCGGCGTGCTGTCGCCGTATCTGCGCACGCTGCCGCTCGCGGAGCACGGGCTCACGTGGTGCTACCCGCAGCTGTCGGCGGCACATCCTTTGGACGACGGGCGCGCGCTCGTGCTGGAGCGCTCGGTGCAGGCCACCGCCGAGCGGCTCGGTCGCGACGCACGCCGCTACGTTCGCGTCATGCAGCCGTTCGCACGCGACGCCGAAGCGTTGCTCGGCGAGCTGCTCGGTCCGCTGCACGTGCCGAAGCTGTCGCGCATCCCGATCTTCACACGCTTCGGCATGCTCGGTGTCTGGCCTGCACGCGGCCTCGCGCGCACGCTGTTTCGCGACGACGCCGCGCGAGCCCTGTTCGCAGGCTGCGTCGCGCACTCGATCTTGCCGTTCGACAAGCTGTTCACGTCCGCGGTCGGTCTGCTCTTCTTGCTGACCGGACACGCCACCGATTGGCCCATGGCGCAGGGGGGCTCTCGCGCGATCGCCCGCGCTCTCGCCGGCCTGTTTGCGGCTCACGGCGGCAGCGTCGTCACCGGACAGCGCGTCACGAGTCTCTCGCAGTTGCCCGCGGCGCGTGCGTACCTGTTCGACCTCGCGCCCAAGCAGCTCGTCGAGATCGCGGGCGACGCCTTACCGGCAGGCTATCGGGCACGCCTGCTGCGTTATCGCTACGGGCCCGGCGTGTTCAAGCTCGACTACGCGCTGTCGGGCCCGATCCCCTGGCGCGCAGCCGAGTGCGCGGGCGCATCCACCGTTCACGTCGGCGGTACGCTCGACGAGATCGCGACCTCCGAGCACGCTGCGTTCGGCGGGCAGGTCGCGGACAAGCCCTTCGTGATGGTCTGCCAGCAGAGCCAGTTCGACCCTTCGCGAGCACCGGCCGGCAAGCACACCGGCTATGCGTACTGCCATGTGCCGCACGGCTGCGACGTGGACATGACCAAGGCCGTCGAGCGCCAGATCGAGCGCTTCGCACCGGGCTTTCGCGAGCTGATCCTCGAACGGCGCACGTGGTTTCCACGTGACCTCGAACGCGACAACGCGAGCCACATCGGCGGCGTGATCGCCGGCGGTGCAGCTGACATCACGCAGCTCTTCACGCGTCCGGTCGCCCGTCTCGATCCGTACCGTACGCCCAACCCCAAGCTGTTTCTGTGCTCCGCGGCGACGCCTCCCGGTGGCGGCGTGCACGGCATGTGCGGGTACCACGCGGCGCGCTCCGTGCTCCGTGCTCTGGGCGTCACTCCTCCGCCGTGAAGCCCAGCTGCAGGACCGAAGCCTGCGGTTTTGCGACGGGGCAGGCACTTCCGCCATGAAACTGTTCAGAGGTCCGGGTTGCAATAGGATACGATGTGCGCCCTAGACCGGTCGGGTTTCGGAGCGGATGAACGTCAAGCTCAGATCACGAGACATCGCCAAGCAAGAGACGCGCGACGCCTTGATCCGCGCCGGCTTGTCGATTTTCTCGGAAGAAGGCGTCGACATTCCCAGCCTCGACGCGATCTGCGCGCGCGCGGGTTTCACGCGGGGCGCGTTCTACGTGCACTTCAAAGACCGGGAGCACTTCCTTGGTGCGGTCGTTGACCAGCTGCTGCAAGACTTCGTCAACTGGGTCATCTCGACCGGCGACACCCAGGGCGGCTTGCACGGCATCATCGATCGCTATCTCACTGTGGCGAAAGAAGGCGCGCTCGCGTTCAGCGATCGCCAGCGCTTGATGATGCAGCTCGTCTCACGCGGCATCCAGCGCGGCGGTGTCCGCGAGCATCGCTACAAGGGCTTGATCGAGCAGGCGGTGCAGCGCCTGCTCGACGCGGCCGAGGTCGGACAGCGCGATGGCGTGGTCAAGCCCGGCCTCAGCCCGTACGGCACTGCGGTCGTCCTGGTCGCTGCCGCGGTCGGCCTCATCGCGCTGCTCGACGCCGGCTTCGATGCCGATATCGAAGCCGTGCGCGCGCTAGTCGACACGTTGTTCTTCCAGCCCGGCAAGCGCGCATGATCACGCGGATCGGGCTCGTCGCCGCTGCGCTCGCCGTGCTGTTCGTGTGCTCGCGGCTGCGCGCCGAAGTCGAGCCGAGCAAGCTCGGTCTGGGCGCTCCGTTCGCACCGGGCAAGATCATGAACGGCATCACGCGTCACCGCCTCTTGCACTTCACCTTCGACGACGGGCCCGACGCCAAGACCACGCCGCTCATGCTCGACGCGCTCGATCAGGTCGGCGTGCGTGCCACCTTCTTCTTCTCCGCGAGCCGCTTCGCCGACAAGAGCGCGCGCAACGCGCACGCCCGCGAGCTCGCGCTTCTCGTGCAGCGTCGCGGCCACTCGATCGGCTCGCACTCGGTCGATCACAAGCGCATGCGCACGATGACCTCGGCCCAGCTGCGCGACCAGCTCGATCGCAACGACCGGCTCTTCACGGAGATCTTCGGGCAGCGCACCTTCCTGTTCCGGCCGCCCTGGGGCTCGCACTCGCCCGAGCTCGACGCCATGCTCGCCGAGCGCAAGAACACCGTGGTGCTCTGGAACATCGGCTCGGCGGACTGGACCATCTTCGACGCCGACGAGCTGGAGAGCACGTTCGAGAAGGCGCTGCCGTACCTCGAGCGCACGAAGAGCTGGGGCGGCGGCATCGTGCTCATGCACGACACGCATCCGTGGACCGTGCAGGCGTTCCCACGCATCGTCGCCGCGCTGCGTGCGAAGAACTGCGCGCTGCTCGCGACCGACCAAGAGCTCTACGACATCGCGGACGACCTCGCGCTCTGGGATCCCGCGCTCGCGCCCGCAACGCTCGAGGCCGAGCTGCGCAGGCGCCAAGGCGCGCTGCGCGAAGCCACGAAGCTGCGCTGTGCGAAGAACTGACTTGCGCGCCACGCCACTAGGGACCTACTAGTAGAGCATGACTCGCCCCTGGACCGTCTGCCCCCACGCCCCGATCGAGCGCTTCGAAGACAACCTGTGGAGCGTGGCAGGTGACGTCCCCGGCATGGCGCTGCGTCGGCGCATGACCGTGATTCGCCTGCGCGATGGACGCCTGGTCATCCACAGCTGCATGCCGCTGCGCGACGCCGAGCAGCGCGAGCTCGAGGCCTGGGGTGAGCCTGCGTTCATCGTAGTGCCGAACGGCTTTCACCGCATGGACGCGCCCGCTTACAAAGCGCGCTACCCGCAAGCCAAAGTGCTGTGCGCTCCCGAGGCCGCGGCACGCGTGGGCCAGGTCTGCGCAGTCGACGGGACGTTCGCCGACCTGCCGAGCGGTGATGCTGTCAGTTGCCAACCCATCCGCGGTACGCGCGGCGGCGAGCACGCCTTCCTGGTCGACTCGGGCGGCCGCACGAGCCTCGTGTTCAACGACGTCGTGTTCAACCACCCGCACGCCGCCGGCTTCGCGGGCTTCATGATGCGCGCGATCGGCTCGACGGGCGGTCCGCGCGTCACCCGCTTCGCACGCCTGATGCTGGTCAACGACCGGGCGGCGCTGCGTGCTCACCTCGAACAGCTGGCGAATACCCCACGCCTGGCGCGCATCCTCGTCTCGCACGTGGATCCGATCGTCGAACGCCCGGCGGACGTGCTGCGCGACGTCGCCCGAGCGCTGTGAGGGTGAGCGCTCGCGCGAATCGAATGGGCCTGGTCACTCGCGCTACGGCTGCGCCCGAGCATCGTTTCTGGGGTCTGCACGTGCACATCGCGAAACTCGAAACGTTGCAAGCTGCCTACGCCGAGGCTCGCCGAAACGGCGGTGCTGCTGGCATCGACGGTGTCAGCTTCGAGCAGATCGAGAGCGCAGCGCGCATGAGCCCACGACCGAAGAAGGTCACGCAGCTGCTGCGAACCGTTGGCGAGACCCTGCGCAGCCACCGGGCATCGCCCGTGAGGGATGCGGTCGGCGGCGTGAACGAAATCGTGCGCGGTTGGGCGAACTACTTTCGGGTCGGTAACGCGAGCCGGGCATTCGCCAAGGTGCGTTACAACGTGGAGCTCAAAGTACGTCGGTTTGCGATGCGGCAACGGAAACGCTCGGGCTTTGGTTGGAAGCGGTGGAACCGCGAGGTCGTGTACGGGCAATGGGATCTGTTCGCAGACTACCGGCTCGCACGGGGCAACGCGGCAGCGCGCACCAAACCAAACGGTCTCATAACCCGGCATGGATGAGGCCTCCGCGGTGAGCCGGATGCGGGAAAACCGCCTGTCCGGTTCGATGTGGCGGGAGCCGGAAACGGAGATGACGGTCTGCGTGAGCGGGACACTCGCCCCAAAGGGGAGAAACAGTCAGGGCTCGCAAGACCTCCAGCATCCACCGCGCCGGCTCCCGACCCGACTGGAATTTTCCCCCGCGAGCTATCACGTTTCGCGTTTTCGCCGGCAGGCCAGCGCCCAGGCCATCCGCTATATGCGTAATCTTACATTTACTCGGTTGGCTCCCGCGGCTAAGCTCAACGACTAGCCGGCGCTCGATGTCATCCAAGCCATATTTTCACTCGGTCGAGGGCGTCTGGGCGCCGCGCAGCAGCGGGTTCAACCTGCGCGAGTCGCCGCCCTCGGATCCGCCGGCGGCCAATACGTACTGGTCGCTCGAAGCGGTCGAGAACGCCACCGGCGAGGTGATGATCGGCTGCGTGCCGTATTCGGAGCTGAGCTGCGTGTACCAGCCGATCGTGCACCTCGAGAACGGCAAGACCTTCGCGTATGAAGTGCTCGCGCGCTGCCGCGTGCCGGGCCTGACGAATCCGTCGATCCTGTTCAAGCGCGCTGCTGCCGAGCGCTTCTGCGGTCTTCTGGGTCGCACGCTGCGCCAGATCGGCTCGGAGCGTTGCCGCGGTGTGCCTTTGTTTTTGAACGTGCATCCGGCCGAGCTCGGCGATCGCTTCGTGATCCAGCTCGACGATCCGATGTATTCGCATGACGACGACGTCTACGTGGAGATCACCGAGTCGGTGCCGTTCTCCCACTACGACCTATGCGCGTCGATGCTGCGCGAGATGCGCGATCGCGGGGGCGTGCACTTGGTCGTCGACGATCTCGGCGCGGGTTACTCCAACCTGCGGCGCATCTCGGATCTCGAGCCGTCGATCGTGAAGCTCGATCGTGAGCTCGTGACGAATCTGGATCAGAACAAGCGTCAGCGGATCTTGGTGCAGGCGGTCGTGCGCATGTGCGTGGATCTCGGCGCGCGCGTGGTCGCCGAAGGCCTCGAGACGTGGGACGAAGTGCGCGCCGTGCGCGACTGCGGCTGTCACTTTGGTCAGGGCTACGCGCTCGGTCGCCCAAATCCGACGCCCGCCGACCCCGTGTGGAAGCTGTAGTTCGCGCCGGACGGTGCTACAAGCCACGGCGGCGCGCTTGAGCGGGCGGCGTTCGAGTGTTGGTACACAGCTTGCGTTGGTAGGCTGTCGCGCGCTCCGACCCCCGTCTCTGGCACACCATGGCACAAGCCTCAGCAAGCTCACGCGGGTCCCGACTCGTTCGCCTCGGCGTCGCGATCGGTCTTGCGAGCGGTTTGCTGCAGGGCTGCCTAGCGGGGCCGCACCCGCTTCCCCCGAACGAGCTCCATGACAGCGATGCCGGCGTGCTCGGTGCCGCGGGCAGCGGAGCCGGCGGCAGTAGCTCCGCGGGAGCCGGCGGCAGCGGTAGCTCCGACGGCGGAACCGGCGCCGGCGGTGCAACGGGTGGCACGCGCGAGGACGCTGGTATGCAGCCGATCGACGGCGGCTGCCGCGACAGCGACGACGCAGGCGAAGTTCCGTGCTCCACGCCGGGCGACGATTCAGGCGCCACACATTGAGCTCTTTGACCCTGTTTCCGCTCGTCGCGTCACGAATCGTTGTGGCGTCGTCGCTTCAACACGGGGCTTTGGCCCGACCATCAAGATGTGCTAACCCCGTGCGCCAACCGTGACGGATCGTCCGCGCGCCATGAGAGACAGGGCTTCGACCCTGCGCAACACGCCGGCCGTGACCGGGACCAAGGGCAAGTTCGGCCTGTTGGTCATCGTCAACGGCGTCGTGTCGACTCACACGTTGCCGGAATCCGGCGAGGTGACGATCGGTCGCGCCCGCGAGAGCGACGTGCAGGTGATCGACGCCTCGGTCTCGCGTATGCACGCCAAAGTTCGGGTCGGTGCACAGCTCACGCAAAGCCCGCACGGCGGCACCCAGACCGCCCATGTCACGATTGAAGACCTGGGTAGCGCGAACGGCACGCGTGTACGTGGTGCTCTGGTCGCGCCTGCGCAGCCGATCGAGGTCGTGCTCGGCGAAGTCATGGAGCTCGGCTCCGCGCTCGTGATGGTGCAGCAGCGACCGATCGCAACGCGCGAGTGGCGCATTTGGGCGCACGGCTACTTCGAAGGCCGGCTCGAAGACGAGTGCGCGCGTGCAGCCCGTACCACCGGCAGCTTCGGCCTTCTACGCATTCGCAACCCGGCACCGCCGCGCGAGGGCGAGCTGGTGCAGCAGGTGCTCGCGAACACGCTGCGCACCGACGACGTCGTGGGCCTGTACGGTCCCGGCGACTACGAAGTGCTGCTGGTCGAGCGCTCCGAGGACGAAGTCAGCGCCGTCGTGGCTGCCCTCGAGAAAGCGTTCGAAGACGTGGGCATCACGTCGCGCATTACGATCGCGCTGTTTCCACGTGACGGTCGCAGCGCAGACGTGCTCGAAGCCAAAGCGGGCGCCACCGCGCGCGGCACGCCGGCGCCAGAGGCGATGGGACCGATCGTCGTCCGCTCGGCCGTCATGCGCAAGCTCTACGAGCTGCTCGAGCGCGTCGCCCCCGGCGATATCACCATCCTGATTCAAGGCGATACCGGCGTCGGCAAAGAGGTGATGGCCGAGCAGGTGCATCGCCTCTCGCCGCGCGCGAAGAAGCCGTTCCTGCGCTTGAACTGCGCGGCGCTCTCCGAGTCCTTGCTGGAGAGCGAGCTGTTCGGTCATGAGCGCGGCGCGTTCACCGGTGCGCATCAAGTGAAGGCGGGCCTGCTCGAGACCGCGCAAGGCGGCACGGTGTTTCTCGACGAAATCGGCGAGCTGCCGATGTCCGTGCAGGTGAAGCTGCTGCGCGTGCTCGAAGAGCGTCAGGTGTGGCGTGTGGGCGGCGTGAAGCCACGGCCAATCGACGTGCGCTTCGTCGCGGCCACCAATCGCGACCTCGAGATTGCCGTCACCGAGCACAAGTTCAGGCAGGATCTGTACTTCCGTTTGGCGGGTGTCACGCTGCACATTCCGCCGCTGCGCGAGCGACCCGACGAGATCGAAGCCCTGGCGCGTCAATTCGCGCATCAGCTGACACGTAACGGACGCACGCCGCCTGTGCTGAGCGGTGACATCGTGCAGCTCATGCTCGGCTACAGCTGGCCCGGCAACATCCGTGAGCTGCGCAATGCGATCGAGCGTGCCGTGCTGCTGGCCGGCGACGACCCGATTTTGCCCGAGCACTTTCCCGTCGAGAAGATGACCGCCACCGTGAGCACGCCGATCTCGGACTCGCGCGGCGGAAGGCCGAATGGACCCGCTGCGGGTGGTCGCGTCGGTCATGGCGCGTACGAAGCACGGGCCCCGTCCCCGACGCATCACGAAACCCTGATCCCGCCCCCCGACGATGAAGATCTCACCGACGAGCTTTCCCTCGGCGAGCGGCTGAAGCGCCAGGTGCAAGAGGTCGAGCGTCATCACATCATCGATGCGCTGACACGCTGCGGCGGTAACCAGACGCGTGCTGCGCGCGAGCTCGGCATCTCGCGGCGCACGCTGATCTCGCGCCTCGAGGCGTACAACATTCCGCGCCCGCTCAAAGATCGTAGATTGGACGAATGACCGCGACCAGTGACAGCGACGAGTGACCGCGTGGCCTGCTCGTGACCATTGCGAGATCGCGCCGAGTGAGCTAAGAGCGCCCGCTCGCGCCGACTAGGCACGAACCCGAGGCTCAGTGGATATCTCGCTGCTCCAGGCTTCCGTTCTCAATCTGCCGTCGAGCAAGCGCGCGTCGGTGATCGTTTATGACGGTACGCAGGACCTCGGTCTGTGGCGTCCACCGGGTAAGGACCGCGACCTGTGGGATGCGTACGGCCAAGAGCTGCGCGCCGTGCTCGACAAGGAGCAAAAGCGCCTGCCCAACCAGCGCTTGCCGATCGGCGGTGTACTGCGCTTGCACCCGGGCAAGCTGCACTGTGATTTTCTGATCTGGGTCGCGAGCCGCCCGCCGCACGCGGACACCGAGTCGTCGCCCGCGCCCAGCGTTCAAGTCGTGCAGGAGATCTCCCGCAAGGTGATCGAGTTCGTGGCCGAGCACGATGTGGTGCGCGTGGCGTTCCCGGCGCTCGGTGCTGGTCGCGGCGAGGCGCCGGTCGCCGAACGCATGGCGGCGATCGTGCGCGCCGCCGCGGCATACAAAGAAGCGTGCTTTGCGGCCGAGCGCCCTTCGCACATCGAAGAGGTCGTCGTGTGCGATCCGAGCAGCGCGCAAGTGAGTGGCGCCAAGCGTCTGGTGGAGCGGCTTGCTCGCCAGGTCAGCGCACCCGCACCGACACAGAGCACGCCCTCGCGGTCAGCTGCACCGCGTGGCCAGCGCGCTGCGTCGGGGTCGTCGAGCGGGTCGTCGAGCACGGGTGGGCGCGGCACCAGCGCCAAGGCCGTCGCGGCCAGGCTGCGCGCGGAAGAGTTCGTGGCTGCTCGCCCGCGGGCACAACCGTACGATCGCACGCGCACCTACCGGGAAGGCGACTGGGTCATTCATCCCACGTTCGGCGTCGGTCGCGTTCAGATCGTCAAGCCCGAGCGTATGGTGATCGTGCTCTTCGAAAATGGCGAAGAGCGCACGATGATTCACAACCGGTGAAGCTGGTTTACCGCCGGGCTCTCACTTCACCAGCATCTGGTAGAGCGTCAATAGGATCTCGATCACGATCAGCGTGACGACGTACCACTCGACGCGCAGGTTGCGGCGCTGCTGCAGGAGATCGAGCGCCGTGCGCGCCGTGCGCGAGATCAGGTCCAGCTTACGTTCCAGTGCGTTCGCACGCTCACGTAGCTCGTACTCGCGCTCGAGGCGGGCGTAGAAGCGCTCGAGCTCGGCATTCTCCCAGAGCATCTCGGGCTTTTCGCGCACCTCGACGCGGCCGACCATGCGCTGTTCCGACAACAGCGCGCCGCCGATGTGCTCGAGCAGCTCGCGGACGCGCTTGCCAACGCCGCCATGTTCGCTCAGGTTCTGGGCCAGCGGCTCGATGCGATCGAAGGTCTGCGCGATCGAGCTCTCGTAGTGCGCGAGCACGACGCTCTTGCCCAGCGCTTCGGCGATCACCTGCAAGCGCGGCAGGCTGTCGTCGGGGATGAAGATCACGCCGTCTTCGATGTCGGGCCCCGCGTCGGCGTCACCGTCGATGCGCAGATCGACCAGCTCGAACTCGGGCTTGGCCAGCGGCTCCTTCACGCCCAAGCTCGCGATCAGCTTTTGCTCGCTCTCCGGCGTCATGCCGAAGAGCACGGCCGCACCGTAGCGAAAGATGACGGCGCCGCCTTGATCGGGCGCTGCAAGCACTAGCGGTCGGTCGGCGACACGACGAAACTCGTCGTTCGCAATCGGCGCTGCCCGTCCACCGAGCAGCAGCGCGCGAATCGACACGCGGGTTTGCCCGCGAAACAGGGCCACGGGTTTGATCGAGGGTGCGCGGGCGTCGGGGCGCGCTTCGACGAGGGAGGCCATGCTTTGAGTATGACACGCCTGGCATGACACGCCGGGCGGTGCCCGCCTGCACGTGTGGAAAGGGCCACGTCAGGCTTCGACGCGCAAGAACGCGGCGAGCGCGGGCGTGGCGCGCAGCCGGAACGCTGCATCCAACTTGAAACGCTCTTGTGTTTGACGCAGCGCGCGCGCTGCCGTCGGTAGCGGGTTGGCCTTGAAGAACTCCGCGACTTCCTTGCGGTAGCGCTCCTCGCGCAGCGCGGGGGTTGCGTCGATCAAGCGTGAGGCGAGCATCGCAGGCATGCGTTCGCGCAGCGCGGGCCAGCGTTCCTTGATGAACGTCCAGGTCGCGATCTGTGCTGCGCGATTGACCAGCAAGCGTGCCAACAGCAAGGCCACATCCTGCGTCGGGATCTGTTCGCCAAGGCAGAGCTCCAGCGCGCGCTGCACCAGCGCCGGATCGCGCATGTCACCGAGCGCCATGCGAAAACGACGGCGCTCCTGCGGCGTGGGATCGGAGATCGACGCAGCGACGTACGCCTCGAAGCGTGCCTCGTCCGCGTGTCTCGCTCCGAGCGAGAGCACGACCCCCGCCAAGTTCGGATCGATCGACGAGCGTGCGCGCAGGTACTCCTGGCAGCACTGCTCACCTGCGGCGCTCGCGGAAGGCTCCTCGGCGACCAACGCCACGAGGCTCGCCAGCTCTGCGCGCAGAAGGCGCGTGTCGTTGGGTTCGGACGCGGCGGTGCTCCAGCCGAGCGCCGAGAACGCAGGCCCGAACGAATCGGCGACCAAGCGCTGCGTGGCCTTGCGCAGCAGCGTGCCCTGGGCGATGTCGTCGACCAGGAGCGCGGCCGGCCCCGTGATGGCGCGCAACACGTCGGCGTCGGGCTCGTTTGCGAGCGCGGAGAACAACGGGAGAAAGCTGGCAAGTGGCGCATAGCCTGCACGCACCAGCGCCCAGGCGTGATGCAAAAGGCCCAAGCGCTCGGCGCTCGACAGCGAGGGCAGGGCCGCTAGCACGCTGGCTTGCAGCTGACCGTCGTGCAAGGGTCGGAAGAATCCGCCTTCGTCCGCGTTGCCGTAGATGTAGTCGACCGGGCCGCGCAGCGTGAGCGTCTCGCGCGCCTTGCCAAGCAGCTTGCGCTCGAGCCGGCTGTTCGGCGTCTTGCCGGCCTGCCCGACGCGCGCGACGAACGGCACGAGCCAGCGCGTGGCGGCCTCGTGCTTGCCCCTGACGGGACCGCTGGCGTGGAATTGTTCCTGCTCGATCACCAGCTCGGTCTTGCCGCCGCGCGCGGCTGCTTTCTGCGTCAAGCGCAGAAGCGGGAAGCCCGGCGTGGAGATCCATGCCCGCACGACCTGCGCGACATTGTCGCCACCGGCCTCTTCGAGCGCGCGCCACAGGTCGGCTGCGACGGCGTTGCCTTCACGATGGCGCGCCAGGTACTTGCGCACACCGCGCTGGAACACGGCGGGACCGAGATAGCGCTCGATCATACGCACGACAGCTGCACCCTTTTCATAGGTGATCAGGTCGAAATTCTCGGTCGCGTCCGCGGGCGTTCCCACCTTCGTGTAGATCGCGTGCGTGTTGTGGAGCGCGTCCAGGTGCAGCGCCGAGTTGCGGGAATGACCGAAGTCGTTCCACATCTTCCACTCGGGATGCCACTTGGCCACGATGTCGAACGCCATCCACGTGGCGAACGCCTCGTTGAGCCACAGGTCGTCCCACCACTGCATGGTGACCAAGTTGCCGTACCACATGTGCGCCAGCTCGTGGCAGATCACCTCGGCGGCGCGCTTCTTCTCGGCGAGGCTCACCGTTTGCTCGTCAATCAGCAGCAACGTCTCGCGGAAGAACACGGCGCCCGCGTTCTCCATGGCGCCGATCTCGAAGTCGGGCACCGCGAGCAGATCGAGCTTTGCGTACGGGTAGGGGATGCCGAAGTAGTCGACCAGGCGTGTCAGGCATTCGCGCGCGGCGTCGAGCGCGAACGCGGTCAAGTGACCGTTGCCCGGCACGTGCAGCAAGCGAATCGCGACGTCGCCCGCGTACACCGGCTCCGAGGCCTCGAGCTCACCGACCGCGAGCGCCACGAGGTACGTGGACAAGAGCGGCGTCTCGCTGAAGTAGACGGTCTTGCGACCGTCGTTGAACATCTGCACGCGCAGCACGGGGTTGTTCGAAACCACGTTGTTGTGCTCGCTGGTCGTGACCGCGAGCGCAAAGCGCGCTTTGAACGACGGCTCGTCGAAGCACGGGAAGAAGCGCCGCGCGTCGGCGGCTTCGAGCTGCGTGAACGCGTACTGCCGACCGCCCGAGCTAGCCCCGTAGAGCCCATGGAGATCGGAGCGCAGCTTACCGGTGAAGCGGAGCTTGAGCGTGCCGCGACCGGCGGGGGCGCGCGCAGCAACCACGCGGCCCTTGGGCGTGCGCGTGACGAGCGCGACCGAGATCGTTTCGCGCTCGCTATGCGCCTCGACCGTGGCGTCCCACTGTCCGTGCGTGGTCTCGAAGCTCGCGGCGTGCACGTCGAGATCGGCGGCATGCAGCTCGATCACGCCGGTGCCTTTGGCGAGACTCAGCTCGATCGAGACTTCACCGCGATATTCTTTTCCGCGACTCGGATCGACCTCGATGTGGATCCGATAAAGGTCCGGTCGCACGCTGCTCGGCAGCCGGAATGCGAGGCCCGTCCCCGAGCCGCTACCCGATGCGGCGCGGGTGGCTGCCGGCGCGCTTGCAGTGACGCGCTTGGTCGACAGCTTTTCGTTACGCGCGTCTTGGCGCGCCGTCTTCTTCGCCGCCCGGCGCTCGGTCTTGCGCTGGGCTTTGGGCTTGGTCGCGCGCTTCTCTGTACGTGCGCTGGTCGCGCGCTTGGTGGAGCGTTTGCTAGCGCGCTGGGTCGCGCGCTTGATGGGCTTTTCTGACTTGCTCGACCGGGCGCGTTTCTTGGGCACTTCGTGTCTCCGTCAGCCGACGTGCCGGGCGAACATCTCGGCCAGCCGCGGCACCGCGGCTTCGACGTGCTTCTTCGCGCCGTCGCGCAGCTTCTCGTACGTCTTCTTCACGGCCTGGTTCTTGGCGTGGGCCGCGCGGCCGTCGGTGATCGCGAGCAGCGCGTCCGCGACGCGACTCGGGTTGCCCACGAGCATCTGCTTCGGATCGGCGCCGCGCTGCAGCGCATCCTGGTAAAGCGGATCGAGCGCGTTCAAGAAGTCGTTCAGCAAGTGATCGACCGTGCTGCGCAGGAAGTCCGGGCTGATGCTCTTGACCACCTTGAACGCAGTCTTGATTGCGATGCCGCTCAGGCCGCCCTTCGAGTCGACCTCGGCGTCGAGCACGCGCAGGGCATCATCGATTACGGCGCCGCGTTTCGCGGGCCCACCCAATAGCTCTAAAAGCGTTGCCATGGTCGCGGTGTTACCACTTTCGCGGCGCGCGAGCCACCGAGTAAACACGCCGAGAGCCGAAGGCTGCTCGGCGGGTATGTGATTAGCTGCGCAGGATGGATGCCAGCGACAGGGCCAGGTTGTACGCGACGTGGGTGAGCGCCGGCACCAGGGTCGAGCCCGTCAGCATGCGCAGGCCCGTGAAGGTCGCGCCGGCGCACGCGATGGCGAACAGGCCGCCCCACTGCCCCCAGCTCTGCTGCGCGTGCAGGCCGACGAACGCCAGCAGGCTGAGCGCCGCCGCGAGCTTCTTTCCGAGCGGTAAGAGCGAGCCGTAGACGTAGCCGCGGAAGAACAGCTCTTCGCCGAGCGGCAGGAACACGCCGAGGAGAGCTGCCGATAGCAATCCGCTCGGCCACGACACGAACGTCTCGATCGGTGCTTCGCCCGTCGCTGGCACGAACACCAGGGATAGCTTCGCGAACGCGACGAGCAGGGGCCAGGCCGCCGCCGCCGCCACGAGCGCACGGGTGCGTTGCGCGGGGCCGTGCAGCGCGAGCATGTCAGCGCCGCCCAGTCGGCGACTGAAGAAAAGCGCCATGCCAGCCTCCAAACCGAGCAGCAACACACCCTTCGCCAGCGTCAGCGTCGAGCCGTAGAACGGAAGCTGCGTGGCGAAGAGCAGGGTGCCGATGGCCACGACCGCGGCGATCACCACCGCATCACGCCTTGGCATGCCTGCAGCAGGGCTCGCGACCTCGGAATGTGGCGTATGGCTCGTCACGCCGCGGCCGAGCAGCAGCGACAAGACCAATGCGAGCACACCTGCGCCAAGCAGGCAGAGGCTCAGCCGATCTGCGGCGCCGAGCGGGGGCTTGGCCAACACGCGAGTGTAGATCGTGGCGTCGAGGATTGCAGCTGACGGAGGGTTCTGGCGCCACACGGCGTCGACGCGGTAGGTCGCGCTGTGCTCGATCGGTCCCTGGGCCAGCAGCAGGCAGGCGCCATCGCGGTTGGTTCTGGCGCGCGCGAGGTGTGCATGATCGAACGGCACGCGCAAGAGCAGCTGCTTGGCGTCGAGATCCATCACCGCGACGTCGAGCGCGTCGCGCCACACGGCGTCCGGGAGCCCGGCAGGAGCGCAAAGCTCGAAGACGGCGTGTTCGCCTGCCCGTAAACGCACCGATGTCAGACGCGCGCTGATGCGTGTCGCGTCCGGCGCGAGTGACAGCGCTCGCAGCGTGCGACGCGGCGTCACCTGCTCGAGCTCGGCGCGTTCCATCGAGTACACGCGGTAGCCACCGAGCAAGAGGCCAGCAGCCGCCACGACGCAAGCGATCCACGATGCGACGATCAGGAGCCGGCGGCTACGCACGTGCCGCAGCGTACACGCAAACATGGAGCACATGTGGAGCGCTGTGCGGCTTCGTGCACGCTGGCTCTGCGCTGTCGGTGTCTGCACTCTCGTTGTAGTCTGTGAAGATGCAGATCGTCGCCATCACGCGCTGGGGTGCGCCGCTCGAGAGCGAACTCGCCGTGCTGGCGACCATGCTCAAGGCGGTTGCGTACGATCTACGGCTGCGCATCGCCGGCGTCTTGCCAGCCGTTCTCACCACGTTCCCCGACGCCGAGTCGGCGATGCAGCTGACGGCCGCGCTGCGGGCGCGGGGGCACGGCGTGGTCGTGTGCGACAGCGTGGAGCTGACCAGGCCCCATGCTCGGCTCATCGCGCGCGACTTCGAGCTGGGCAGCTCGTCGCTCATGCTCAAAGACGAGACCGGCAAGCCCTCCGAGATCCCCTATGCAGACTTCTCGTGCTTGATCCGGTCGTCGCAGATCTCCACCGCCGAGCACAACGTGACCACCGTCGAGAAGAAGCTGAATGTGGGCATGGCGGTCATGTCGGGTGGCTTGATCATGTCGAAGAAGGTCGAACGCACCCAGCACTCCGCGGTCGAGGTGCGCGAGCAGGTGCTGTATCTGTTTCGGCGCGGTAAACCGGCGCCGGTCGTGTTTCGCGAGAGCGTGGTGCGCTACCAAGGCTTGGCCGCGCAGCTGAAGCCGACCACGATGCAGAATTTCGTGACGCTCGTCGAATGCCTGCGGGCCAAAGCGCCGAGCGCGCTCTACGACCAGCGCTTTCTCACGCACAAGCGCAAGCTGGCCGCCACCGTCATGAGCGGCCTCAGCAACGACCGACGCGTCGAGAGCACCAACGCCAGTGAGAACGATCTCGGCGCGCACCTGCTCTGGCTCGCGCACGAGCAGGATCAGCTTCAGTGATGCGCCTGTGCGAGTGACTGCAGCTCGTGTTGCGCGGCGGCGCGGATGGCAGGGTCGACGATCGGCAGCTGCAACAGCTTTTCGAACGTCGTGCGTGCTTCTGCGTCGTGTCGTGCCAGCCGCGCTAGGTGCGCGAGCCGGAGCAGGAACATGGCTTGCGTCGGGCTACGCTGCGCGGCGACGCGGTAGTGTGTTAGTGCCTGGTCGGTTCGCCCGAGCTGTTCTTCGACGGTCGCGAGATTGTAGTAGTGCACGGACGATGGTCGATACGTGTCCATGCGCGGCCAGAGCGCCTGGCTGAACAGCACGCACGCTAAGAACAACATCGGCGTGCTTGCTGCAGGCAGCTGCGCGCTCTGGGCCAGCCACGTGCCCGGCGACGAGCGCCGCACGATCGACACGAGCGCAGGCCCCGACGCGAAGGCCAGCGGCACCGCGAGCGGCACCCGGTTCTGCGCCGAGCTGAACCACAGGACGTTCGCGATCAGCACCGCGCAGAGTTGACCGAGCAACACGAGGCAAAGCGCGCGCTGCGTGAGCAATTCGCGCTCCTCGAGCTCGCCGCCGCCCTGCCACAGCACCCAGACACCGAGCACGCCGAGGCCCAGCAGCGCGCCGAACGGCAGGCCCACCGGCGCGAGCCAGCCCAGCAGCTCGCGCTCGCCGAACAGATCGTAGTCGCGGATGAACGCGTGATCGCCGAGCGCGTACCAGAGCTTCTTCAGCTCGAGCGTCAGCCACGCTGTCGGCTGTTCGCGAATGAACGTGAACGCCATGCCGTAGAGCGTGCGTCCGACGGCGGCATCGAGGGCCGCTCCCGTTTCGGTGAGACCCAAGCGTCGCGCGATCTCGCCGCGCTCGCGCAAGACTTGCCCGCTCAAGAGGCCGCCCGCGTCATTCCAGCGCCCGTTCGCGTGGGGATTGTTGCCGATGTAGAACGGCACGCCACCGCCGTGGCTCGGGAATACATCCGGCGTTCCCGTCACGAGCTGATTGCGCAGCGCTAGCGGCGCTACGGCGATCACGAGCCCGAGCAGGCATGCAGCTAACAGCGGCAGTGCACGCTGTGCCTGCGCGCGCGCCAACCACGCGAGTGCAAAGAGCGTGAACGGGACTGCCAACAGCAAGTTCGGCCGACCGAGCAAGCTCGCTCCCGAGGCCAGCCCCAGCAAGAGCGCCGAGCCGCGCGTGAGCTTCGCGCTCGCCTGTACGAACGCCGCGAGCACCGCCATGTTGCAGGCGACACCGATCGCCACGCTCAGGTACTTGTTCTCGTAGAACGCAAGGCTCGGGTACGCGAGCAGCACGACCACGCTGAGCCCGCCCGCGACGGGGCCGAGGCGCAGCAGCGTCGCGCGCGCCAGCCATGCGCAGGCGAGCGAGCACAGCACGAGCTGTAAGAGCAGACCGGACAGCGCGCTGTCGTGCACGGCGATACCCGCGGCGAGCACGTACGCGTACAGGCCCTGCAGATACAGCGCCTGCGTACCGAGCGGCGGATGCGCGACGATGTCCCGCGCCGCGTCCTCGTAGAGCTGTCCGTCGGAGATCGTCACGAGCGCGAACGGGTCGTGCGTGAGGTACGCGACGTGATAGACGATTCGGGCGGCCACCAAGAAAGCAATCAGCACGACGAGCGCGGCGGGCAGACCCAAAGGCAATCCCGAAACGCGCTCGCGTGCTGTGCTGGTGTTCGACGAGCTTTCGAGCTGCGCGCTCACAGCGCGGAGGGGGGAACGCTCGTGCTGCGCAGAATCTCGACCTTGCGGATCAGCTGGTCCTCGGTCGGGCAGTCTCGCCCGTCGCGCTTCACGTTCGCGATCTTCTTCACGACGTCTTGGCCTGCGACCACGCTCCCGAACACGGTGTGCTTGCCGTCGAGATGCGGTGTCGGCCCTTCGGTGATGAAGAACTGCGAGCCGTTGGTGCCCGGGCCCGAGTTCGCCATGGACAGCTTGCCGCCCGCGTTGTGCTTGAGCTCGGCGTGGATCTCGTCACCGAAGCGGTAGCCAGGACCGCCGGTGCCCCAGCGACCCTTCAGTTCAGGGTAGCGACTCTGCGGATCGCCGACCTGCACCATGAAGCCTGGGATCACGCGGTGAAAGCGCACGCCGTCGTAGAGTGGGGTGTTCACTTTTTGGGACGACTTGGGATCTTCCCAAGTCATCTTGCCAGTCGCCAAGCCGACGAAGCTCGCGACAGTCTTGGGTGCGCGCTTCTCTTCGAGCGCGACGATGATCACGCCCTGAGTCGTGTCGAGTCGAGCGTAGAGCTGACCCTCACCGGGCACGTCGATTGCGGGGAAAACGGGATCCGCCATGCAAGCCTCCTAAAGATGGAGCCGAGCTTTGTATCATGATTCGCGCGCGGTGCGCGGACCTTTGAGCCACCCATGGTAACGCGACCGCCGCGCGGCGCTCGAGCCGAACAAGAAGGACCCGGCCGTCTCGGTCGATCGCGTGCTGCGCTTCGCGCAGGGCGTGCCGGATGCAGCTGACGACGGCGCCGTGACCGTTCTGGGCGACCCGTGGATGGATTCGAGCTACATGCTCGATCGTCGATCCGTGGGACGGAGGCCCACAACGTGGGCTGTCACCGCTACGCGCATTTTTTTCCAGATCGTGAACTCGCTGCGCACAATGCCTGTTCCAGCGACACGGGCTTTCGGCGGGGATCACACGCGATGCTCCTCGGTACGACCATTGCAGTGTGTCTGTTGCTGTTCGAGCACGAGTCACCAGTCTCATGTCGGGGACTGTACAACGCTACCTACATTGAGATTTTCCACGCGGAGTGGAATAGTTACGTGCGGTCCGAAGGCATTGGCCGCCAGCACAGGGAGTCGAATGCGCCGGTTTGGTGTCGTCTGTATGTTGGCGGTTGCAGTTGCCGCCTGTGCTGACGGCCGAACCCACGCTCCGCGTGCCGGTTTCGACGGTGGCTTGCCCGCGTGCATCGACAACGATCACGACGGCTTCGGCAAGAACTGCGAGAAGGGCTTCGACTGCAACGACAACGATCCGCGCACGACGAACGAGTGCCGCACCTGCGCGAAGCCCGAGCTCGGCTGCTCGTGTCCTGCGGGTTCCGAGCCAATTTCCTGCTTCTTGCCTGACAAAGCGCTGCCCGACGGCGACGTCATGTGCAGCGAAGGCACGCGCTACTGCCAGAACGGCGTGTGGACGGTGTGCGAAGACGTTCGTACGTACTCGGTCACGCCGCTGCCTTCGACGCAGTCGGTGATCGATCCGACCGCCGGCCGTCTCACGTGCAGCCCGTGCGACCTCAAGTGCTTCAAGGTCGTCGACAACTTGCTGCAGGACGGCGGGGTCAACGACGGCAGCGTGCAGTTCGGTCCGTCTGGCGGCATCCAGCTGATCTCGCTCATGGACGGCGGCATGAGCACGGGGTCGGCCGATGGTGGCGCGACCTGCGCGGATCTCAGCGCGTGCTGCGACACGCTCGTGCCCACCGGCCCGAGCTCACCGTCGAAGAAGCTTCAAGACGCTTGCAAGACCGCTGCGACGGGCACGCCGACGCAGTGCGCGTTCAGCTTGAACGTGTTCTGCCCGAAGGCCGTCTCGTTCGACGGCGGCGTGCCCACGTGCCCGCCGGGCATCACCGCGATGGCGGGCGACAACGACTGCGACGGCATCCCGGACGCGGTCGACGTACCCGGTCGTCCGCTCTCCGCCAGCACTGCGAACCGCGCCATTTTCCAAGGCCTGCGCACGGGCGAGACCAAGCAGACGCAGATCGACATCAAGTTCAAGTTGGCCAACGCCGACTTCTACTTCTTGCTCGATACCACCGGCTCGATGAGCGAAGAGCGCAACACGCTGATGGACGGCATCATCGGCGGCAACCCGCTCAACAACGACTTCGTCGAGTGCTCGCTGCTCGCGCAGTGTTGCAACGCGCACGCGCTGGCCGGCGACGCAGCGGGCGCCACGGCGTGTTCGGCGATCGCCGCCGAGCCCACGACCACGACACACGACGAAGCCAATCATCAGCTGCACCAGTGCTATCCGGCGCAGGCCATGTACTGCGCCGCGCCCTACGCCGCGACGCCGCACTGTCTCGACAACGACTTCAACGGCCTGCCGGACGACAACCTCAAGTCCCAGGGCATCATTGGAGCAATCCAGTGCTTGGTCGGCAACGCGCACTTCGGCATCGGCACGTTCCGCGACTTGCCGATCTACACGCCGTCAATTGACAACACCACGCACAGCTTCATCACGACGCGTGGCGCCGACGAGTGGATCTTCCGCAATTACATCGACGTTTCGACCCATACCGATCGCATCAATCAGGTGCTGCACGCGACGGACGCCGCGGGCCTGACGGTTCCGGGCATCAGCACCGTGATCAACAACGACTGGCACGAGGGCGCGATGATGGCCCTTTGGTCGATCGCGACCGGCAAGGGCATGTACTTCGGTACGGGCCGCCCGGCCGTCGCCGAGCGCGCGCAGAACGGCAAGGAGCCGGTCGGCTGCGATCAGGACACGTTCGGTTATCCGTGTTTCCGCAACACCGCGATGCCGATCGTTCTGATGATGACGGACGACCCGTCGCACAACGGTCCGCCCCAGGACGGCGCGAGCCAATACGGTCTGTGTCCGATCGCCGACGCGACCGCTACCACCAGCAGCTACTGGTTCAGCCTGGCGGGCGTGCAGAACCGCTGTCCGTACGAGTTCGACTACACGAAGCCGAACGCGACCTCGGGCACGTGGAACGGCACCAACGCCAACTGGCCGCCGGACTACTCCGCGAGCGACAAGATCGCGCACTACACGCCGACCTCGGCCGAGACGTTCCCGACCGCGATGGACCTGGGCGATCTGTCGAAGAGCGCCACGCCGGGTCTCGGGCGCTACCTCACCGTGTGGGGCGACACGCGCTACATGAAGGCCGACTACGCGGCATCGTGGTTCGCGGGCGGCTGCTACCTCTCGTACAACAACGCGAGCAAGATCGTGCCGACCACGGGCGCCGACAACGGTGCGCCCGACGCGGTCTATCGCTTCGAGATCACCAAGACCTCCGACTTCAACCTGCGCCTCGCGAAAGACGACGGCTGCGGCCCGAACGATTCGTACTGCAAGACGAACGTCGGCATCGTCGTGCAGACGATCAGCGACGGTCTCGGCACGTTCGGCAACATCTTCAGCGGCCTGCTCGGCTTCCTCAAGTCGCTGATCGCGGCATTCATCTGCTTCCTCAAGGCGTTCTTCCAGGCGCTCGCCGCGGCGCTCGCTTCGTTCGCAGCCAAGATGCCGTTCGTCGGGCCACTGCTCGGTGGCCTCGCCAGCTTCGTCGCGAACTTGCTCGCCGCGCTGCTGAACTTCCTGGCAAGCTTGTTTGGCGGCTGCCCGACCGGCGTTACTACGAGCACGCCACCTCCGATGAGCGTTCCGGTCGATCCGTTCATCAACAACGGCAAGGCGCCGACGCCGCCGACCGAGTTCCAAGCGGTCGTCGCGCTCTATCAAGGGCAGCCGTCGTTCGCGTCCACTTCGATGGCGGTCACGCCGGCTGACGCGAAGGTCTGGGGCATCTCGAACGGTCCCGACAACACGTACCTCGAGTACACGGGCGTCACGAACGGCACGAACTCGCAGCCCGGTGTGCTCGGTGGCATCAGCCAGTGCGCCGCCGACGGCTCCACCAATCAGGTCGCGTTCACGTTCCGCCCGGTCAGCAACGCGCACATCGTCGTCGACGCGTCGAAGTCGGCGTTTCCAGCTGTCGTGTCGCTGCACAACGGCCTGCCGAGCTCGCTGCCGGCGAACCCCACCATCAACATGGGGATCACGAACACGAACGACACGTTCACGAATGCCGGCAAGGTCGCGGCGGTCGTGCCGTCCAGCGGCGACCCGATCAACGGACAGTACGTGACCGTGGTCGCCGACTCGTCGGTGACTTCGCCTGCGGCGCTCCAAGCCGACTACGTCGCCACGCACACGTTGCGCGTGACCGGCAAGCGCACGGCGAGCATGAACACGATCACGCTGCTGTCGGACCCGACGCACATGTACGTGGGCATGCCGATCGCCGACACGAGCATGTGGTCCAACCCGGTGGTCGTGATCACGGCGATCAACGGCACCACGGCGACGCTCTCCAGTGCGTGGCTCGGCGGCACGGACTCCGCGGTCGCGCCGATCGACTTCGTCGATACGCTGGTCGGCTGCAACTCGAATCCGAATTCGATCGACACGGTCTTCAAGTTCACCGTGGCCACGCCGACGCGCGTGCGCATCGACACCGAAGGCTCGACGTACCCGACCGTCATCTCGCTGCACGACGACGTGCCGCCGACGATCAACGCGCCCGTCACGAACGTCGACAACAACCCGACGGCCGCGACAGCGTGGCCGATCGGCAACGTCAGCAACGCCTCGTACTCGCTCACCGACATGGCGGGCGGCACCGCCGACCTGGTCGATACCTACGCGGGCATCCAATGTGGTGCAGCTGACACCGCGAAGGATGCCACGCTCGCCTTCACGCTGACCAAGCCCACCCACGTGGTGATGGATGCGTCGTCGCCCGGCAACACGTGGAACCCGATCATCGCGCTCTATGCGTCGCAGCCGGGCAAGCTCACGCAGAACCCGATCAACTCGTTCAACAACGATGTCGTTCCGTTCTCCATCGATCTGGCGCCGAACAACGTGTTCACGCAAGTGGACACGCAGGTGACCGGCTCCACGCTCGTGGGCCGCGCTGCCAACTTCACCGCGAGCGGCAGTCCGCTGCCGGTCGGGTGTGGCGCGGGCGCGGGCGCGGGCGACGTCATTTACACGTTCACACCGTCGCAGGCTGGCACCATCCGGATCGACGCCGTGCCGACAGGCTTCTTGCCGGTCGTCGGTGTTTACGACGGTTTGCCGTCGCTGACCGCGATTGCCCCGACGCAGCTGTACGACGCGCAGAACGTCGTGATGCCGGACCCGGATTGCCTCGCGTACAGCTACCACGAGACCGGCATGGCGACTGCGCACGTGTACACGGTGTGCCCGAGTCGTGTCTCGGCCACCACGGCCGCTGCGCTCTGTCCCACGCCTGCCGGTACCGGCATGGACTACCTGGCCGTGGTGAACAGCGCCGGCAAGCAGACCATGTTGGGCAGGGCGATCACCGCGCTCAACAAGAACAACGGTGTTTCGTACACGATCGGCTTGGTCGACGACTCCACCAACCACAAGCTCGAGTGGGCCGACGGAACGGCCACCACGGGGTACACCAACTTCTTCGCAGGCGAGCCTAACGACTACGCTTCGACCCCCGCGCACAAATGCGGTTCGATGCGGCCGACCTCGCCTTTCGCGTGGGACGACCGAGTTTGCGACAGCGCCACCGCCGGGTTCGCTGCAGCTGACAACAACTACTACGTCTGCGAGGACGCGAATCCGTCGACACCGAGCGCCAGCCCGAATGAAGACATAGCCACTGCGACCCTGGTCGATCCACGCACCAAGGCGCTCTCGTTCACGGGCAGCACGCGGCGGATGACGAACGACGTCGACGCCTCGATCCTCACGGGCTGCGGCGGTGCCACGGGCGCGGGCGATGCCGTGTTCAAGATCGTCGTCACGACGGCGTTCTCACTCGACGTCGCCACGACGGGCTCGAGCTACGGCGCCGTGGTCGGCCTGTTCAAGACCACGCTCGACGCCGCGGGCTTCAGTGCGACGGGTGGCCTGTGCTCGAGCGCGGGCGGCGCCGGAATCAGCAACGCTGCGCTCACGGCCGGCACCTATTACGTCGTGGTGGACGGTTCCTCGAGCGCAGCGGCCGTCGCGCAAGAGGGCGTCTACAAGATCAAGCTGAGCGACCACAGCGTGACGTCCAACGGCGCGTTGCTCGCGTGCGGTGCCGGCGTGATGGGCAACACCACGGCGACCGCGACCACCGACGTCGATGCCAACCGTGCCTACTACGTGGTCGTTACCTCGACCAACTCCGGGCTCACGGGTCCGTTCGACCTGTTCGCGCACTCGCTCTACTTGAAGCGCTCGTATGCTGGCAACTCGCCCCCGGGCAACGAGAGCGGCGCGAGCGCATTTGCGCTGCCCGATCCGTATCGCTCGAAGATTCAGGTTGGCGACACCAGCTCCGGCGGCATGGGCGCCAACTATGCGTCAGGCACCGTGAACCCGAACAGTATCCTCGCGTGTACGGCGGCGAGCAGCTCGTCCGATGCGGTCTACAAGTTCACGCCCAGCATCGGCACGGATCTCAACATCAACGTCACCGGCCAGGCGGGCTACGCGAATCCGCCCGAGTTCACGCTCTTCCAGGGCGTGCCGCCCACGTCGCCCGCGCTTCACGACCTCGGCCTCGTCCCGGGCGCCGGCAAGAACCTGAACGAGAACGGCAGCACCGCCGAGGTCGTCGACTTCACCACGGCCGCGCAGGAGTACACCGGCAACACCAGCACGATGGTGAGCGACGTGGATGCGTCGCTGATGTCGTGCGGTGCGATCACCGGTGGCAAGGACGCAGTCTTCAACTTCACGCTCACGAAGTCGACGCAGGTCGAGATCGATGCGTCGAGCTCCGGCATGACGGATCCGGTGATCAACCTGTTCGCCAACGGCGGTGCAGGCACCAAGCCCGCGGCGACCACGCTGACCGCGGCCGACACCAAGGCCGACGCCGATAAGTACCCGACCGTGCCTGCGCCGAGCGTGAACCAAGGTTGGATCTCGTACGCCGACGACATGGCGCGCATGACGGCCGACTCGCAGGTGCAGCTGTCGGCGTCCGCGATGATGGTCGACGGCACGGGCGTTCCACCGAAAGATCTCGGTGACCTCGCGGGCGCGCGCGTCACGCTCGGTGGCGGCGATACCACGACCATGGCCGCCGACTACGTGCATGCCGCCTGCGGTGTCGCCGACGACTCGCCCGATGCCATCTACAAGTTCGTGTCGTCGAAGGCCGGCGCGGTTCACATCAAGGCGAATCCCGGTGCCTGGAACACGGCGATCGCGCTGTACGACGGAACGAATGGCGAGCCGCTCAAGAACATCGACAACCAGACGCTGACGACGACGATCTGTCCGGCGGCTGCGTTCCCGTACACAGCCAGCAACGTCGACGTCAACACGCTGGACTTCGCGACGGCGCCCGATTTGATCGCGAATTGCGGCGGCACGATTGCGCTGAACACCTCGAGCGCGGCGCCGGTCACGATCTGCGGCACGACGGTGACGCCTCAGGTTCGCACGCAGCCGCTCGGTCCCTCGACTTGGGTGCTGCCGCTGCGGAGTTTCGTGCTGGCCAGTGGCACGACCCTCAGTGCAACCGGCTCGCGCCCGCTCATGGTCATCGTGCAGGGCTCTGCGCTCGTCAACGGCAACATCACGGTTTCCGCAGTCAGCCCGAGCACGACAGGTCCGGGCGCCGACTTCAACTGCACCGCACCGACGGCGGGTGCGGTCAACGGCACCTCCGGTGGTTCGGGGGGTGGTGGTTTTGGTACGGCCGGCGGCGCAGGTGGTACGGGCCTCGCGGTCCTGGTGGCCGGCATCGGCACCACGGTGCCTGGCGGCAACGCTGGCGCTGCGCGCGGCAACGCGACTCTCACTCCGCTGTTCGGCGGCTGCTCGAGCGTTCCCGCGACCGCATGCGCAGGCCAGGTCTACGGTCGTGGTGGCGGCGCGTTGCAGATCTCGGCGGGCACGACGCTGACCGTGAGCGGAACCTTGTCGGCTGCGGGCAGCAGTGGCCAGCTGTGCGGGACGAGCGCCGATGGCGGCTCGGGCGGCGGCTCGGGCGGCTCGATCCTGCTGGAGGGCGTGGGCGTCACCAATAGCGGCACGATCGTGACCAAGGGCGGCGACGGCGCGGACGGAGCCGCGACGACCGGCGGCGGCGCCATGGGCGGCGCTCACGGCACGGGCTCGGCTGCCTCTGGCTCGGCCGGCACTCCGGGCGGAAACGGTACCGTCACGGGCCTCGGGCTCGGCAAGCTAGCGGCCGGCGGTGGCGGCGGCGGCGGCTTCGGTCGCTTCTACACCCACATCACGACCCCCACGATGGGCGCGTGCACTCCGACGAACGAAGATGCGAGCTCGGCGTACGTGCGCAATCTCGACACGGTCGGCACGAAGTACGTCGAGTTCAGCACCACCTCCGGCATGAATGCCACGTACACGGGCAGCGGCATCGCGATGTGCGGCGGCAGCATCCCGGCGAACACGCCCGACGCCGTGTACGCGTTCACGCTCAGCAAGCCCGCGAACATTCAGATTCAGACGAACAACGGTTCGGCGTCGAGCACGGTCGCGGCGATCTACGCGACCGGCAACCTGGCCGGTGCGAGCCCGACGCCTACCTTCTACAACAACGACGACCCGATCGACGCGAACATCCATCCGTCGCCGGTCGCCAACGTCACCAACAACGCCATCGCGTACTCGGGCGATCTGTCCACGCTCTCGGTCTACGGTCAGCCGCAGATCGCGGTCGACAACCAAGGCAACGCGAACGAGATCATCCCGACGACGCTGCCGGATCCAATCGGCCGGCGCGTCACGGTCAGCAACGCCGACACGAGCACGATGGCGGCCGACTATCAGGCGTCGATGTGCTCGTCGTCCGCGAACGACAACGCGGCGGACGCGATCTACCGCTTCATCCCGTCGCAGACCGGCACGGTGCGGGTGTCCACCGCGTATCCGCAGACCACGTTCAACAACGTCATCGCGCTGTACAGCGGGCGGCGCAACGTGGTCGACGAGCGTCACGTGCTGAACGGCACGCTCGCGACCTCGCTCAATCACATCGGCATCGATCAGGTGCAGGGTCTCGCGGTCAGCGTGGTGCTCTCGCAGCCGGAGCCGTACCCGCTGGTTGCCGGCACATCCGACACGCTGCGTCTCAAGGTCAATGGCAGCAACGAGTACGTCGTCACGCTGCCCACCGGTTCCAAGACCGCGGCGCAGCTCAAGACGGCCATCGACACGCCGCCGGGTGTGCCGGGGCTCACGACCTCGGTCGTGCAGGCCTCGGACGGAACCAATCGTCTGTCGTTGAATGCGGCTACGTCGATCGAAATCACCTCGGGCAACGCGAACGCGGTGCTCGGCCTTCTGGCCGGTCAGATCACCACGTCGACTACCAGCTCGATCAAGGTCTTCGACTACCAGCGCACCAAGCTCTACTCCGCGTCGTCCGCGACGCCGGACTACGTGATCATCGGCGGCACCGCGGGCATCCCGGCGAGCATCGCGCGCACCGCGGGCAGCACTATCGCCAGCGGCGCTCAAGTCTCGGTCGACTACAGCTACGCGACCGCGCCGCTCGCGTTCAGTCAGCAGATCACGAACGGCCCCTACGCGCTCGGCCCGGCAAATGCCAACGTGTCCGACACGAGCGAGCAGCAAGTGCCGGTGTCCACCGGACAGGCGTACGTCTACACGGGCACGACCAGCACCGCGAACAACGTCGACGGCTCGCTGATGAGCTGCCTCACCAGCCCGACCACCAACACCGCGCCGGACGCCACGTTCTCGTTCTCGATCGCGAAGCCGACCGAGGTCGAGATCAGCGCGACGGGCTCCAGCTACGCGGCCGCGCTCGGCCTGTTCGACGGTCCGTACACGCGGCCTTCGACCACGCTCGTGCGCAGCCCCGCTTCGGTCGTCGTGCCGATCTACGACGTGAGCGGCTCGGCCGGTGCACCCGAAGCGAACTGCACCGCGTACGACTGGAACCAGCATCGCTACTGGTTCTGCAGCAATGCGCGACCTTGGGCGCAAGCGGAAGGCCGCTGTGCGAGCGCCGGGTTGCACCTTGCGACCGTCGACAACCAGCAGGAGAACGATCAGCTGTGGGGCCAGATCCAGGCCTACGGCAACTCGTTCCAGATCGGCTTCCAAGAGACCGTGCCGTACACGAGCTCGTGGGGCGTGTGGTCGAGCGGTGCAGGCGTGGTCGCCGGTGCTGTGGTCGGCGGTCGCTTCGCGAAGTGGGATACGGCGCAGCCGGACTCGTCTGGTAACTGCCTGAAGTACAAGCTGTCTGGCGCGTGGGACGACGACGACTGCACGGCCAAGCGCAACTTCGTGTGCGAAGCGGACGTGAGCGCCGCAGTCTTGTCGTATCCCGTCGGCATCACGTGCACGACGCAGCCGGTATTCTGGAACAGCGGCCCCGTCATGAACGGCATGGCCACGGTCTACAACAGCTTCGCGACCACGCAGCCGTCGCTCACGTCGGCGTGTCTTTCGTCCGACGCGACGGGCGTGTGGTCGTCGGCCAATTGCACCAACGTCGGCGGCTACATCTGCGAGTACCCGGCGCTCAGCGGTGTCGCTGCGCCCAGCGGCAGCACCTGCAGCGGCTGGCAAATTGCGGGCGGCCATCAGTACGCCGCGTGCACGGACGCGCGCTCGTGGGCGAGCGCCGAGACGCAGTGCGAGAGCGTCGGGGCGACGCTGGCGGCGATCACCACGCCTGGCGAGAACGCGCTGCTGCAAACGATCATGACGGGCGCGTCGATTTCGTCGGCGTGGCTCGGCGCGAACGATCTGGATCAGTCTGGCGTGTGGGTCTGGGCGGACGGCTGGACCGGCTACGGCGGTCATCGCTACCTCACCTGTATCGACACCCTGCCTTGGGACACGGCGCGTCAAATCTGTCTGACTGCTGGTGCGCACCTCGCGCGCATCGACGATCAGGCCGAGAACGATCAAGTGAAGTCGATGATCCAGGGCGAGTCCTGGATCGGCGGCTCGGACGCGGCGGTCGAGGGTGACTGGCGCTGGCCGGACAACACGCCGTTCTGGCTCGTGACGCGTTACACGAACTGGGCGAGCGGCGAGCCGAACGAGCCGACCGTCAAGCCCGGCTCCGTGCTGCAGGTGTCGAACGGCAAGTGGGTGGATGTTCCGTTCACGTACCAGAACTATCCGTACGTCTGCGAAGATCCGGCGCCGGTTGCGTCGGTGACGCCGCCGACGGCGGTGAACTCGCAGGTCGTCGACGTCTGGAGCTCGCAGCGCTCGTTCACCGGTAGCACCACGAGCATGACGAGCTC
This sequence comes from Sandaracinaceae bacterium, assembly GCA_017881055.1. Classification (GTDB taxonomy): domain Bacteria; phylum Myxococcota_A; class Polyangia; order Polyangiales; family JAFGIB01; genus JADGRF01. Next base: position 3,018 of record JADGRF010000305.1, on the reverse strand, counting down.
GGTCGGTGGCTTCATCGGCTGCGGCGCCAACGCGCCGAACCCGGACGCCGTCTTCAAGTTCGACGTCAAGTACGCCACGACCGTGAACATCGACGTGACGGGCTCGTTCCCGGGCGCGGTGATCGGCTTGTTCCAGAACACGATCAGCGCACAGGGCTACGCGGACGCGGGCAGTCGCTGCGCGCTCGCCACCGCGGCTGCGCCGCAGATCTCTGCGATCCTGCCGATCTCGCCGACCTTGCCGCCGGCCACGTACTACCTCGTGATCACGGGCACCGGCTCGAGCTTCGGCAAATACCAGATCACGTTCGACGCGTCGTCGTCCGACCCGGCCGCGTTCAAGATGGAGAACGACGCGCTGTCGGATGCGATCGCGAATCCGCTCGGCGCCGTCGACGACAAGTGGTTCGTGAAGACCACGAACATGGCGAACCTGACGGCGAGCAGCAGCGCTGTGCAGACCTACAACATGTCGTTGCAGATCAACGACGCGACCGCGCTCGACATCGACAGCGTGACCTCGGGTGTCACCGACAAGCAGACGTTCGTGAACGGTGGCGACACCAGCGTGCCGGGTATCCAGGGCGACTTCGCACCGCCGCAGGTCGGCATGTGCGGCCCCGGTGCGCTCAGCGCCGCCGACGAAATCTACAAATTCACGCCGACCAAGAACAGCATCATGCAGGTGCGTGTGAAGCCGCTGGCTGGTTGGCAGCCGGTGGTCGCGCTTTACGACGGCACCAACGGCTATCCGACCACGGCGGCTTCGAATCCCACGCCGGATCTCGATCTCGGTCCCGGCTACGGAAACGAGACGCGCGCAAGCGCGCAGCTGATGTCGATCGGCGCACCGCAGGCGTTCAAGGGCAACTTGACGCCGATGAACTACGAAGGTGTGCCGGGCTCGACCTTCGACAAGTCGTTCGACAACGGCGGCGATCCGACCAACCAGTGCAACGCCGCACCAGCGGGCCACGACGCGTACTTCACGTTCAACATTCCCCCGGGCCCGCAGGTCCAGGTCGAGCTCACCACGCAGAGCGGCAGCACCGACTTCCTGCACACGATGGCGCTGTTCGACAGCAAGCCGTTCGACAAGCCCATCGCCAGCAACGTCCAGTACGACAACAAGGCGCTCGCGATGCAGGACGCCGTCGGCATGACGCCGACGCACCGCTTGGGCACGAACGATAACATCGACGAAGACTGGGTCGTGGTCGCGGGCGACACGACCACGCTCGCGCCGAACTTGCCGGTCAGCTCGTACACGGACCCGAACGACAGCAATACGCACTCGCTCGGCGACGTGAAGGGCAAGCAGATTGCCACCTCAGGCTCGAACACCACGGGCATCACGCCCACGTACAACGGCGCCACGCTGGCCTGCGGCACGGTCTCGAACACCACGCCCGACGCGACCTACACGTTCACGCACAGCACCGGCGGCGCGGTTCGCATCGCGCTCAACAACCCGCTGCCGACGGGCTTCACGCCGGTCGTCACGCTGTTCTCGGGCATGCCGTCGACAGCTGCATCGATGGGCCCGCCGGCGGATCACGCGGTGACCGCGACCAACGAGGATCGTGAGCCGGCGCCCACGGGCACGCCGTACGCGGTGGCGTTCAACGGCACGACCGACCCGAAGGCGGGCACGTACTCCGGCAGCACCGCTGCCATGAACAACAACTACCCCGGCTCCGTGTTCAGCCAGGCCGCGGGACTCGGCGGCAAGGTCTGCATGGCGGACGCCGCGGGCCGCGATGCGTTCTTCAAATTTACTCTGGCGGCGTCGACGACCGTCGAAGTGAGCGCGGTCACGGGCGCGGGCAACACCAACTTCAACCACACCATCGCGCTGTTCGGCGATGCGCCGGTGGGTCAGCCCGCGCCGAACTCGAACGACGAGATGCGGAATAACACGCGCAACGGCGCGTACGGCTCGGCGAGCTGTTCGGGTCAACCGGACAACACGCCCTGCAACGATAACGACCCGTGCACGCAGACCGACACGTGTGTGGCGCAGGTGTGCACTGGCAGCAATCCGCTCGCGTGCCCAGCGATCGACCAATGTCATCAGGCCGGCACGTGCAATAGCGGCACCGGCACGTGCTCGACGCCGATCAAGGCGGACACGACCGCGTGCAACGACGGCAACGCTGCGACAACGGGCGACCAGTGCTTCGGTGGGATGTGCTCGGGTTGCTCGGTCGACGCCAGTGACGTGTGCCATCTGCCCGGCGCGCGCGACAGCCATGGTACGTGCAGCGTGGTCAACGCCGCGGACGGCACCTCCTGCAACGACAACAACACGTTCACGACCAGCGACGTTTGTACCGCCGGCGTGTGCGCGGGCACGCTCACCAACTTGTGCGCAGGTGGCTGTGCCGCCGCGGATCAGTGCCATCAGGCGGGGGTGTGCGATCCCACGACCGGCGCGTGCAGCTACGCGCCGAAGGCGAACGGGACGAGCTGCAGCGACGGCAACGCGTGCACGCTGACCGACATCTGTCAGTCGGGTACCTGCACAGGCGTGAACCCGAAGGCCTGCGCCGCACCGGGCCAGTGCCAGCTCGCCGGCGTTTGCAACACCACGACCGGTGTTTGCGCCTACGCGAATGCCGCGATGGGCACTGCATGCAGCGACGGCGACTGGTGCACGCAGTCCGACACCTGCAACGGCTCAGGTAGCTGTGTCGCCGGCGCCGCCGTCACCTGCCCGAATCAGGATACGACCGGTTGTCATGTCGCGGCGACGTGTAGCGCGGGCGCGTGTCCCGTCACCACGCTCGCGGCCAACGGCACTGCCTGCAACGACGGCAACGCTGGTACCGTCAACGACGCTTGCAGCAACGGCACGTGCCGAGGCACGGCGCCGTGCACGGTGGATTCCGATTGCGGCAACAGCGAGTACTGCGCCACGGGCAGCGGCTCCTGCCTGGCCAAGGGCAGCAGCGCAGCCGCGTGCACGGCACCCAACCAGTGCATGACGGGTGCGTGCACGAGCAGCGCTTGTGGGTC
>JADGRF010000304.1 GCA_017881055.1 Sandaracinaceae bacterium | reverse complement strand
CCCATCGACGCCATTGGGGCGCAGGCCCACGATGCGTACAAGGTGCCCAACGACACGGTGCAGATGTACGTCGACAAGCTCGCGGCCACGGGGTTACCGATCTACATCAGTGAGTACGACATCAACCTGGCCGACGAGGCGAAACAGAAGGACGTGATGCAAAGTCAGTTCACGATGTTCTGGAACGACGATCACATCAAAGGAATCACCCTCTGGGGATACGTTCAAGGCCAGACCTGGCTCGCGAACACCGGGCTCATGTCGAGCAGCGGAACGAAGCGTCCGGCGATGACGTGGTTGATGGGATTTCTCAACCGTTGATCACTCGAAGATCGCCACGGCGCGCGTCCAGCCCGCCGACGCACCGCGCACCTTCACGGGGAAACACGAGATCGTGAAGCCGTCAGCTGGCAACGCCTCGAGGTTGTGCAGCTTCTCGAGGTGGCAATAGCCGATGTGCCGGCCTGCCTTGTGGCCTTCCCAGATGATCGAGGCATCGCCGCTCGCCTCGTAGCGCTTCGCGGTGTGCACGAAAGGCGCGTCCCAGCTCCACGCATCGGTCCCGGTCAGGCGCACGCCGCGTTCGAGCAAGTACATCGTGGCCTCGTAACCCATGCCACAGCCCGCGGTCACGTAGTCGCTCTCGCCATAGCGGGAGCCCGCTCGAGTGTTCACGACGACGATCTCGAGCGGCGACAACTCGTGGCCGATGCGCAGAAGCTCGTTCTCCACGTCGCTAGCGCTCGCCACATAGCCGTCTGGAAAGTGCCGGAAGTCGAGCTTCACACCTGGCTGAAGGCACCAGTCGAGCGGCACCTCGTCGATGGTGATCGCACGCTCCCCGCGATCCATCGTGGAATGGAAGTGATACGGGGCGTCCAAGTGCGTGCCGTGGTGGGTGAGCAGCTGCACGAACTCGATGGCCCAGCCTTCTCCGTCCGGGAGATCGCTCTTCTGCAGACCCGGGAAGAAGCTGGTGATCTGCTCGGGCGTTTGATCGTGCCGCATGTAGACGATCTTCGGGTTCCACGGCGGCGGATCGGAGATCACGTCGTTTTCGAGGTACATCGACAGGTCGACGATCTTGCGCTGGCTCACGGTCGTTTCCTCTGCGTGGCGTGGGTGTCGTTGATCGAGCCAAAGTCGGCGGCGTCTCGTCAGGGCCCCATCCACTGCCCGCCCGTACAAGTCTGGCGACCCAGCGCGTTGCAGCGCCGCCATCAGCCGCGCAGCTTGTCCAGCTCGTAGATCGCTTGCATGAGCTTGTCGCGCTCGTCGGCGGGTAGCTCGGCGAGCTTGGGCAGCACGTCGGAACCGGTGCCGAGACGGATCACGCGTGGAGGCGGATCGACGAACGCCTGGTCAATCAGCTCGCGCGCGAAGTCTTCGGCGAGCATGGGGTTGTCCTGCGAGGCGTTGGCGCGCTTGACGATGCCTTCGTAGGCCGCGTGGTAGCGCGATGAAGGTTGGCGATAGCGCTCGATGTCGCGCGAGCTGTTGATCGAGATGCTCGACTTGACGCCGCCGGGCTGCACCACGACCACGTCGATGCCGAGTGGCGTGATCTCCATGCGAAGCACTTCGGAGAGCATGTGCACCGCGCACTTGCTCGCGCAGTAGGCGGCTGCGAACGGCGTCGGCAAGAGACCCACCACGCTGCCGATGTTGATCACCAGGCCGCGGCGACGCTCGGCCATGTGGGGAAACACGCCTTGGGTCACGGCGGTGAGGCCTACGACGTTGGTCTCCATCACGGCGCGCAACGCTTCGAGCGGGAGCTCCATGAGCGGCCCGATGGTGTTCACGCCGGCGTTGTTGATCAGCACGTCGATGCGGCCTGCGCTCTCGATCACCTGAGCCACCGCCGCCCTGACCGACGCAGGGTCGTTCACATCGAGCGCGAGCGTCGTCAGCCCGGGTGCCGCCAGCTCGGCCAGCGAGGCGCGATTGCGTGCCGTCGCGAAGACGCGGTGCCCCCGTGAGTGCAGCTCGTTCGCGAGCGCGCGGCCGATGCCGGTGGAACAACCCGTGACGAGAACTACGCGTGCGGTATCGGTGTTCATGGAGTGGAGCCAGCAGGATTCAGGGTCATTGGGGGCCGGTAGGTCACGAGCGACCGGCTCTTGCGTTCCACGCGCGTTTCACGGCCCGACGTTCGACACTTTGCCCTCGTTGACCAGCTTCGCGAGCCAATCCGTGAGCTTGATCGTGCCCGCGTCGGGGCCGCTTGGATCCAGCAGCGACGCCCTCACGTTCGTGCTGCCGCTGTCGAGTGACGCCGTGGTCTCGACGGAGGTGTGCTGCGTGCCCGCGAAGAGGAACGCGCCGAAGTTGGGCACGCCGGCGAGCTTCATCTGGCAGTCCTTCAGCCCCGCCGTGTACTCGGCTCCGGGGAGGGAGCCGGTCGGCAGCGTGCTGTCCTTGCACATGCCGGGGTTACCGTACCCGAAGAACAGGCCCATGATCGAATCCTGCGTCGACGAGATGAGGCCGAATGGCGCAGTCGGATGGGCCTTGGCCAAGTGCTTCACGTAGTCGAGGAAGTAGCTCTTCGGGTCCGAACAGTCGCTGCCGCACTCTGCGAGGGATCCATCCTGCCCCCAGAGAGCCGCGAGCTGAGTCTGGGCGCACTCGGCCACGTACGGCGCCGCCATGGGTGGGCCGGAATCGGCCACCACGTAGACTTGTGTGGAGGATCCGAAGGCCCGGGTCGTTTGCACGTAGTTCCCGTACGCACCGAAGGCCCCGGCGCTGGAGCCCGAAAGCAACACCTTCTTGGTTCCCGGGAATGTCGGGGCGATGCGCTGCAGGTCGAGGCTGACGTCGGTGTATCCGACGAACTTCTGCGGGCCGACGTTGGGGACCATCCCGTTCGGGTTGGCGCCGGAAAAGATGTCTCCCGTGCAGTACGGGACGTAGACCATGTTCCAGCCGGCGATGGGGTTGTTTGCATCCTGGCGGTTGAACAGCCCGGCGTCCGCCTTAGATGGCGCACTGCCAGCGCCGGCTTTCCAGCTGACGAACTCGGTAGCGCCGAAGGTCTCCGGCGTCGCAACCGCAGAACAGAAGAACTGGTCCATGCAGGCTCCGCCGGCCTCGAAGTAGATCAACAGCTTGTCGGATTTCGGCGAGGCGAGGTTCACCGCGAAGCCGGTCTTCGACCCGTCGCGGCAGTACGCCCCCTCCACCGGCACCCACACCCACTCGTTGGGTTTTAGACCGGTGACGGGGTCTCCGTTGCTTGCTGCTGCGTCGCCACCCGCGTCGTGCGGCGACGAGGTGGAGCTTCCGCATCCGACGGTCGCTACCGCGACGGACAAGCAAAGCAGTCGAGCGAGCTTCGTGGTCATGCTGATAGTTTTCATCGATGCACCTGCACGCTGGACCCTGGAGGTTGGAGCGAGCAGCGTCGAGGACCGCCGTGGCCATTGCCTGTGACTTCCGAGGACCGAGAGAACGCCGACACACCTTGACGAAGTCACGTGGGCACTCAATAAATGGAGTATCCATTTGGGTACTTTTCGAGCTGCCAGTGCGGTGCAAACGGAGACTCCAGAGTGAAAATACGTCGTCTGGCTTGCCCACGGTCGTCGTCGCACGACCTGTCAGCTGAGCCACGCGTGCAGATCCTTGTGAACGAGCAATGGCAGGACGCCGCGCCCGGGCGACTTCCGCATGGTGCCGAGGATTGGCTCGCACCGGTATCCAGCGCGGCGCTGTCGCGCTTCCACGCGCCAACGCCGAACGCGGAGGGGCTGGCGTTGCCGTGCCAGCCTCTGTCGTTCCGTGACGGCATGCTGTTTCGCGATCACTGGATACAGTCCTCGCGAGGCTACGCACGGCGCTTCCTTCCCTGGACCACACCGGTCACCCGCGTCTTCGAGGGGATCACAGGCAAGGCGTTCCCCGCGTTCCAACCTTCGAGCCTCTGGAACGACCAGCCGCTCTACTACTTCGGAAACCACCTGAGCTTCGTTGCGAGCGGTACGCCGGTATCGATACCTGCGATTACCCGCGCTTTCGATTTCGAGCTCGAGCTTGGTTGGGTCGTGTCCCGTCCGCTACGCGATGCGAGCGTGGCCGAGGCGGCCGCCGCCATTGGCGGCTTCGTGGTCGTGAACGACTTCTCACTTCGCGATCTACAACGCCGGGAGATGCAGACCGGGCTCGGTCCGCAGAAGTCCAAGCATTGCGTGAGCAGCATGTCGTCGACACTGGTCACGGCAGACGAGATCCTCGACCGCGTCGACGAGCTCGTCGGGAGCGTGGAGATCAACGGCGAGCGCCTGTCCACGACGTCAACTCGCGGCATGAAGTATCGGCCGGCGGAAGTGCTCGCATTTCTCTCGCGCTCCGAAACCATCTACCCCGGCGAGCTGATCGCGACCGGCACTCTGCCGAACGGTAGCGGGCTCGAGCTAGGGCGCCTGCTCGAGCGCGGCGACGTGCTGCGTCTCGCAATCGAAGGGGTTGGAGAGATCCGTCATGAAATCGTCTGATGCACCTTCCAGCGTCGCTCGGCAGATCGTCGCTCGCACTCGACGTCCGCGCGGCGTACCATGCAGCGCAGCCTCGGCTAATCCCAAGCCAGCACGATCTTGCCGAAGGTCGCGTTGCCTTCCATGCGCGTGTGGGCTTCGCGAACCTCGGTCATCGGTAACACGGTCTCGACGATCGGCTTGAGCCTGCCACTCTCGAACCACGGCAGAGCCGTTCGTGCGAACAGCTGCGTGACCGCGATCTTCTCCTCGAGCGAGCGGCTGCGCAGCACCGTGCCGATCACCGACGCGCGCTTCGCGAGCAGAAGGCCGAGAGGCAGCTCGGCAGCAGCGCCGCCGAGCAAGCCTACGATCACCAGGCGCCCTTGGCTCGCGATCACCTTGAGGTTGTCGGCGAGGTACGCACCACCGACCGTGTCGAGAATCACGTCCGCGAGCACGCCACGCGTCAGCTCGGCGAACTCGGCGGCGAACGTCTTGTCGCGCACGCACAAGCCGTCGCGCAGGCCAAGCTCGCGGCAGCGCTCGAGCTTGTCGTCCGTGCGCGAGCTGCCCACCACACGCGCACCGGCCGCGAGCCCGAGCTGCAGCGCCGCCGTGCCGACGCCGCTGCCTACCGCGTGCACGAGCACCAGCTGACCGAAACCCAGTCCGCCCTGTGAGAACATCGCGTCGTACGCGGTCAAGAAAACCTCGGGAATAGCCGCGGCATCCGTGAGCGACATGCCCTCCGGCACGCGCAACACTTCACGGGCGTGCACGTTCACGTACGTGGCCATGGCGCCGCCGCCGGTGATGCCCATCACGCGATCACCCACGGCAAGCTCACGCACGCCCTCACCCACCTGCTCCACCGTTCCGGCGTATTCGAGACCTGGAACGTCAGCTGGCACGCCAGGCGGCGCCGGATAGAAGCCCTTGCGCTGCAGGATGTCGGCGCGATTGAGCCCCGCGGCGACCACGCGCACGCGCACTTCGCCCGGCGCTGCGTCACGCACGCCGAGCGTGCCGAGCGTCAGCGCAGCCACGTCACCTTTGCCAACGATCCGTACTGCGCGCGCTTCGATCATGAGCAGCCTCCGAGAGCACAAACCAGCGCGGAGCTTACGCCGGCGCCGCGATCACCAACAGCCTGCCCTCGCGCCACCACTGCCGTAGCTCGCGTTTCTGCACTTTTCCCGAGCCACCGAGCGGCATGTGCTCGATGAAGGCGTACTCCCGCGGCCACTTGCTGCGCGAGAGTCGCGCGCGCGCGAGCTCGGCTAAACCCACCAGATCCGGCGGGCGCCCAGGCCGCGGCACGATCACAGCAATCAGCTCTTCCCCGTAGACCGGATCCGGCCGACCGATCACCGCCACCTCCGCCACGTCGGGATGGCGCGCAAGCACATCTTCGACTTCCGAGGGATACACGTTGTAGCCGCCACGGATCACGAGGTCTTTGATGCGATCGACGATCCACAGGCGCCCATCCGCATCGATACGTCCCACGTCGCCGCTGCGCATGAAACCGTCTCGAGTCACTTCGGCGCTGGCCTCGGGATCGTACAGGTAGCGCGTCATTTGGTTGTGCCCACGCACGAGCACTTCACCGCCCTCGCCCGGCGTGACGTCGCGTCCCTCGCCATCCACGATACGCAGCTCGACACCCCACGAAGGTCGGCCGACCGAGCCGAGCACGCGCGCGTCTGGCGGAGCGTTGATCGTCGCGAACGTGGCCTCGGTCATGCCGTAGCCTTGACGGATCTGCGCACCCAAGCAGACCTCCGCACGCCGAGCCAGCTCGTCGGGCAGCGGTGCGCCAGCAGACAACACCCAGCGCAGTGCAGCTGACGCGGGCGCGGCCTCGAGCCTGGCCCAAGCCGCGAGCATCGTTGGCACCGCGGGCAGCCATGTCACACCCTGCGTCGCAACCAGTTCCAGCGTGCGCTCGGCCGAGAAGCGAGGAACCAACACGATCCGCGCCTGCGCGTACAAGGGCGCAAGCATCGCCATGCGAATTCCGTAGCTGTGCGTGAGCGGTAGCGCGGACAGGACCACGTCGTGCTCGCCGAGGCCGAGCGCATGCTGCACGAGCGAGCTGGTGTGCAGCAGCAACGAGGCATGCGAGATCTCGGCTCCCTTGGCCTGGCCCGTGGTGCCCGACGTATAGAGCACCATCGCGGCGGCGGCCGGGCTCACGTCCAGTGGATACCGTAGTGGCGCGACTGCGGGATCCTGCAGCGCGCCGAGCTCTATACCGCGGACGCCGCCCGCCTCGCGCACGGCGTCGTTGGCCAGCGTCGCGCGCGCCGCGTCGTGCAGCAAGAGGCCCACGCGTGCGTGCCGAAGCCGATACGCAACCTCCGGAGCAGCCGACAGAATCGGAATGGGCACGACGGCGGCGCCCGCGTAGATCACGCCGAACCATGCAGCCATCAGCTGCAGCGAGTTCTCCGCGCACAGCGCGACGCGTTGCCCCGGCTCCACACCGTTCGCAACCAGGACCGCAGCGGCCGAGCGCGCAGCCCAGTCGAGCTCCGCGTACGTGACCTCGCGCACGCTGTCGCCGACACGCCCGACATCGCACAGCGCGATCCGTTGCGGCGACCGCACCGCCGCCTGCCGCACGATCTGCCCGACCGAGGCACCCATGGTCTTCAACTGGGAGGATTCGCCAGAAGCCACGCGCGGTAGTCGCCTTCGTACCCCACGGCGCTCCAGCGCGCTCGCACGCGCTCACACAGCTCGCGAAGCTGCGCAGGCGCCGCCTTCGGCCGCTGCTGCGCGCCACCGGCAGCCTGCTCGCCGCGCCCGGCCGCTTGCACGTGCGCCGAATCCAACACACCCGCGCCATCGCGCGGGCCAACACCAACGCCGAGATAGTCGGCGATCAGATGCCCCGAGATCTCGCGGGCGTTCTCGCGGCTGTCTTTGATGTTGCCTTGCCCCGTGAGCACGTTGCCGAGACCGAACACGTGCGACAAGCCGCGCACCTGACCGGTCTTCATGTCGGCGAAGTCGTAGAGCTCGCCTTTGCGACCGATGCCGTCCAGCGGCTCGGGCACGCTGCCGATCGAGCTGATCACGAGCGGCGCGCGCACGTCGTGATCGCTGCCGGGGATCTCGACCAGCTTGCCGTTCTGCAGCTCGCTCTTGCGAAAACGCAGCCCCAAAAGCCGCTCGCCTTCCACGATCGGCGCGAGCGGAATGCGGCACTCCGCAACGCGCACCAGGAATTTCTGCGCGAGCACCTGCACGAGCTTCTCGCGCACGCCTTCAGTCTTCGCGAGCTGCTCGGGGCTGTCGTCCTTCGGGAACGCAACGGGCATGTCGCGCACGCGCCGACGGTAATACAGCGTGGCGCCCGCAATGCCGAGCTCCTCGGCAGAGAGGCCGTGAGCGGCGAGCGTCTTCGGAATGCCTTGGTGCTCGATCTCCACCACGGGCACATCGATGCCGCGCGCGCGCAACGCCGCACGATACAGCTCGACGTGCAAGATCTTGATCACGTCCACGGACGCGAGCCCGCCGCCCACGACGATCGCGCCGTCGAGAAGCTCGTAGCGCGGTCCGTCGTAGCTGGGCTGTCCGTCGCGCCCGCGATCTTCGTAGTGATTGAACCAATGCACGAGCGGGTTCTGATACGCGAGCCCGCGACCGACATACGCATCGACACCGGGGACCGGCAGCGGTCGATCGCGCCACGCACCGTTCGCAAGCAGGAGCGCTGCGATGCCAGTATCCGGTCCGAGCTCGGCGATCGGCAGGTCACGCCCGATCACGGTGCGCGGCACGAACAGCACGTTCGGATGCGACAGGCACTCGTCGATGCGCGCGTACTCTTGGCTCCGCAGCTTGTCGTGCCAGCGCGGCAGGCCGTCTTCTATCTTTCCGTACGGTCGCGTGTTCTGCTCGAACACGATCGTGACGATGCCGCGGCGCGCGCAGGCCGCCGCCGCTTCCGCGCCTGAGACAGCGCCTCCGCAAATTGCAACGACGTGTCGCGGTTCCGACCAAAGCCCAGCTAGGTCGCGCATGCAGAGCCTATTACCAGAGGATGGAACGACCGACCAGGTGTACAGTGCGCGCATGCACCGAGCAGACGTGTTGCATGCGTTGCAGCAGCGTCGCTGGGCTGGCCTCACGCTCGCAACCGCGGCGTGTCTCGCCGCCTGCTCCGACCCCGCGATCGTCGCCTGTGTCGATGCAGCGGGCGCGCACGCGCTCTGCGGCATCCAGAATCCCGAAGACCTCGCGGTTTTGCCAGGCAACCAAGCTCTTCTAGTGAGCGAGTTCGGGTCCATGGACGAGGACAAACCAGGTGCGCTCGCCTGGCTCGATCTGAAAACCGAGAAGCTCACAGCCCTGTTCCCGCAGGGCGGCCCCGGCGTCGCGCCGCAGATCTCCGAAGGCCCCGACTGGGGCGACGAACACTGCCCCGGCCCGCCCGACCAGCGCATCAACCCCCAGGGCATCGATCTGCATCGCCGCCAGGACGGCGGAGAGAACGGCGCGCTCGAGCTGTTCGTGGTCAACCACGGCGGACGCGAATCAATCGAGCTGTTCGAGCTCTCGATGGCTGAGCACACGCTGAGCTGGCGCGGTTGCGTGCCCATGCCAGAGGGCACATTCTTGAACGACGTCGCCGCGCTGCCCGACGCTGGCTTCGCCACTACGCACATGTTCCCGAAGAGCTTCGGTGCCTCCGCGAAGTATCAGCTCGCGCGTGCAGCTGTCGGCGGCAACACCGGCTACGTGCTCGTGTGGCATCCGGGCGGAGCCGTGAACAAGCTTGCCGGCAGCGACGCACCGTTTCCGAACGGCATCGCCGCGACGCCCGATGGTCGCGAGCTCTACGTCGACGAATACATGGCGAACGAGGTCCGGCACCTCGCGCTACCGAGCGGCAAGCTGCTCGGCAAGGCATCGGTCGAGCATCCGGACAACATCACCTGGTCGGACGACGGCACGCTGCTGATGGCCTCGCACACCGCAGGCCTACGCGCGATGGGTGCATGCGGACAGATCGAGCGCGGCGCCTGCGCTGCGGAATTCGCGATCGTAGGGCTCGATCCCAAGACCATGCGTACGCACGTCGTGGTTCAGCGTCAGGGCCCACCGATGGGCGCGGCCACGGTCGCGGTGCCAGTCGGACGCGAGTGGTTCATCGGCTCGTACAAGTCCGATCGCATGCTCCGGCTCCCCCGCTGACACGCGGCTGGCGCAAGCTCACGGGTCGCGATAGAAAGGCCGCGCCGTGACCGAAGACGAAAAAGCCCCAGACAGCCTGATCGTCGCCTATCAAGGCACCGACGGCTCGTACAGCCAGATTGCCGCGGAGCGCCATTTCGCCGGGCGCAAGATCATCTGCCGCGGTCACGACACGTTCCGCAGCATGCTGGAGTCGGTCGAGGCTGGCACGGCCGACTACGCGATGCAGCCGATCGAGAACACGACGGCCGGCTCGATCAACGAGGCGTACGACCTCCTCGCGCGCATGAACCTGTTCGTGATCGGCGAAGAAGTGCTGCGTGTCGAGCACTGCCTGCTCACGCTGCCGAACGTCGGCCTCGAGCAAATTCGTCGCGTGTACTCGCACCCGCAGGCGCTCGCGCAGTGCAGCGAGTTTCTGTCGTCGCTCACGCGCTGCGAGGTCATCTCGTACACGGACACCGCCATGGCGGTGCGCCGCGTCCAACAAGAGAGCGATCCGACGCAAGCCGCAGTGGGCAGCGAGCTCGCGGGACGCATCTACGGTCTGCCAATCCTCAAGCGCGACATCGCCAACCAGCGCGACAACTTCACGCGCTTCGTCGTGGTCGCCAAAGCGCCCGCTCATTACGCGACGAGCCTCGAGTGCAAGACCTCACTGATCTTCACCACGCGCCACGAACGAGGCGCGCTCGTACGCTGCTTGAACATCTTGGCCGACCACGCCTTGAACCTGACCAAGCTCGAGTCACGTCCACGCCCGAACACACCGTTCGAGTACATCTTCTACGTCGACTTCGAAGGCAACCAAGCCCTGCCCGACGTCGCGCAGGCGCTAGCAGACGTCAAAGCGCACACCACGTTCTTCAAAGTGCTGGGCTCGTATCCGCGGCGCACGAACCTGTCGGCCCCTCTGTCGGCATCACCCGCGGCCTAGAGAACGTAGCGACCGAGCCCGCGTCCTTCAGATGATCCCGTAGAGCGGCCCGCCGCGCCGCGCGAGCTCGTCCACGCGCGCGGTGACCTTGGGATCCTCCACGAGCGGCGGCGCATGCCAAGGCTTACGCCGCGCGTCGATCACGACCGATCCCGCACAACCCCAGTGCTTGTGACGGGTCACGGCTGCGATGCCGTCCACGTCGACCGCCGGGTTCGAGCGCGTGAACGTCACCCATACGAAGTTGTCGAGCGTGCGCGCGCAGAACTCGGCGTCGTCGCAGATCACTACCAGCGGGAACGCGTTGATCGGATGCGACGTGTCCAGCTGCGCACAGAAGCGCCGAATGGAGTCGTCGTACCCGCTCTCGTCTCGACGATACTCCGGGCCACGCAGCGCGAGCACGCCCGGGAGGCACACGCTCGGCTCGCTGAAGCCATCCGGCAGTCGCAGACCCGCGGGCAGAGACGTCGGCAGCGCACGCTGCACCTTGCCACGCGCGGCGATCACCAGCTTCGAGCCCTGGTTCATCGCGCCGCCCGAGTAATCGAGCGTGTCGATCGTGGTCTGCGTCTGAAAGTGCAGATCGCGACGCGGATCGAAGCGCTCGAGCACGTGCCTGAAGAAGCTTCCGACGTCATGAATGTCGAGCGTCGCGTCGTTGCTGTCGCACGCGATCAACAGATACTTCGCTAGCGACATCTGCCCTTGACCCAAGATCGCGTTGGCTTGCGTCAGCAACTCTTCCGGCCGCTGCACTTCGGCAAACGGCGTGTAGCGCTCGCTGCCGATGGCAAGCAAGAGCGGATGCACACCGGCGGCATCGACTGCGTTCACCGCGCGCACACCGTGCACGACGGTGGGAATCACGGGTCCCGTCAGCTCGTGGATCAGCGCGCCAAACGACGTGTCTTCCTGCGGCGGACGCCCAACCACCGTGAACGGCCAGATCGCATCTTCGCGATGGAACACCCGCTCGACCGTGAGCACCGGAAATTCGTGCGCGAGGCTGTAGTAGCCGAAATGATCGCCAAAAGGCCCCTCAGGCAACGTGTGACCGGTCTCCACGTAGCCTTGGATGCAGAAGTCGGCGTCCGCGTGAATCGAGAGCGCGCTTCTGTCGTTGCCCGGCTTGCACAAGCGAATGCGTCTGCCGCCGAGCGCGCCCGCGAACAAGAGCTCGGTCAAACCTTCCGGCAAAGGCATGACCGCCGCGAGTGTCATCGCGGGTGGACCACCGACGAACACGTTCACCTTCAAGCGCTCGCCGCGACGCAGGGCGGCCGTATGGTGGACACCTATCCCGCGATGGATCTGGTAGTGCAACCCGATCTCGCGATCCTGCTCGTAGCAACCGCCTGACAGCTGGATACGGTACATGCCGAGGTTGGCGTGCATCGGCCCCTGGCTGTCCGGATCTTCGCTGTACACCTGCGGCAGCGTGATGAACGCGCCGCCGTCGTCGGGCCAACACACGAGCTGTGGCAGCCGACTGATCGTGGTCTGCCGCGCCAGCACCGGTGCCCGGCTCGCGGCGACGCGCGTGGGCAGCATGGTCAGCGCCATCCAGGGTGCAGACCAGTAGCGCAGCGGCTTCTTCCAGCCGCGGCTCGGATCGACCTTCAGCTCGACCAGCCTACGCACCGACTCGATCGCGTCGCGAAACACGAAGTGCGCGCGCGGGAGTGTGCCGAACACGTTCCCGAGCATCGGGAACGCGCTGCCTTGCACGCGCGAGAAGTAGAGCGCAGGCCCGCCCGCAGCAAACACGCGCCGCTGAATCTCTGCGATCTCCAGCTGCGCGCTGACGGGCGCGTCGATGCGGATCAAGTGACCGTGACGCTCGAGGTCATCGACGCAGGCGCGAAGCGAAGCGTAACCCATCGGCGCCCTGTATCAGCCACGCCGACGGCCGTCAAAACGCCCAGCAACACCCTACGCGGAGAGACGACGCGGAGAGACGACGGCTGCTCCGCGGGCGCCACACCAACTGCGCCGCGGGTATGTCACTAGTTCGCGGAGACGGCGGCCACGACCGGCGTGGGATGAACGTCGCCAGCGAGCTGCCGACAGATCGCGCGCGTCAACGCGTACTGCTTGATCTTGTTCAGCAGCGTGCGCCGCGAGATGCCGAGCGCATTCGCTGCATGCGTGCGGTTATGCCCGTTCTCGATCAGCGCGCGAGCGATCTCGGTGCGCTCCGCCGCACGACAGATCGTCCAGAGCCGCTTCGATTTGCCTGTCGCGCCCGTCGGTTGCGCGAGCGTTTCACTTGCTGCGATCGTGATTTCCGCCATGGGACCTTCTCCTACGCTGCCCGTCTGCCCACGGGACTTGGCCTTCCCTGATGTGGTGGGTGCGCAGACGACTTTTGGTCGGAATTTTCGCAGTGCAGCTTTCGTTCGGTGTTCACCAGCCGGGCAGCGTCTTGTTTATCATAATAATTACAGAAGCTTACGAGAATCAGACCCGGTTGGGTTGTACGCCGCTCCGCGACCCGTCGGGTTGGCCAGCGGCCCCCGCGGGGGTAGCTTCACGCGCAATCGCAGTTCAACGGGAGGGACGACCATGTCTGTTTCACAAACGGTGATGGGGTTTCTGGATCGCAGCGGCGTCGACTTCGACCTCGTGGTGCATCGGCGCACGGGCAGCTCGAGCGAGACCGCGCGGCTGGCCAAGATTCCGCCGAGCAAGCTGGCCAAGGCCGTGCTGCTGGTGGAACCGGAAGAGTACGTGCTCGCCGTGGTGCCGGCGTCACGCCGCGTCAATCCGTACGCGCTGCGCGAGCTGCTCGATCGCGATCCTCTCGTGATCGCCGACGAGTCGGACATGCCTTTCATCTTCCGCGACTGCGAGCGCGGCGCGTTGCCGGTGGTCGGTCCCGCGTTCGGCTTGACCACCGTGATCGACGACGCGCTTCTGCACCGGCGCGAGCTCTACTTCGAAGCGGGCGATCACGAGCACCTCGTGCACATCGCCGGCAGCGAGTTCGAGCGGCTGATGGCTGATCAGCCGCACGGACCGATCAGCTACTAAGCAGTGACGCCAGGGCCGCGCGGCTCACGGCAGCGTGATCAGCAGATCGCCTTCGGTCGTCGACGGCCAATTCGGTACGCGCATCGTGGTGCCGTCGAACTCGAGCGTGATCCAGGCGGCCTTCGTGGCATCCATGTAGACGTCGGTGCCCTTCACGAACGGCGTGCTCGCGTAGGCCGAGAGCAGGCCGCCGTCCGTCTTCTTGTTCTTGTTCGCATCGAACATGAACAGACCCACCGTCGTCGTCATCGCGTTGGCAACCGGATTGGAAAGCACTTCGGTGCCGTCGATCTTGAGGCTGTTGCCAAGGTCCTGCCGGAAGGCACCCTGCGCCCAGCGACCGATGATCGACGTATGCCCCGCGTCGCGCACGATCGAGTTGGTGGGCGACATCGCGAGCGGATTCTTCGAGGGCGAGAGAAAGCGCACCAAGTAGTCGCTGCGCTTGAACGGCGCGAAGTAGACGTGGCCGAGCACCTTGCCGTTGGCATCGAGCCCGCGGAACTCGTACTGCACGCCGCGCTTGGCCTGCCACGTGATCTCGGTGCCGCTGCCGTCGTTGGTGAACGTGGTGACGGGTGCGCCGCGTTCACGCGGTGAGTCGCCGAGCTCACAGACCTCGAGCTTGCCGTTCGCAGGCATGTTGTCGCCGAACGTCTCGGCCTTGCCGACGATCGTGACCATCTCGTCGCCGCACTGCACCTCGGTGTACTTGGGCTCCTTGCCGATCAAGTACTTGTAGATCTCGACGAACGAATCGGTCGACGACGCGACCGCGAAGTGATCCTGCTTGTCGAACACGACCGTCTTGTCGGCGCCGGTCACGCCATCGGGGCCGAGGATCGCGTCGGCCTTCGACGACAAGCTCAGTGTCTTCACGCCGCCCGGTGGCTTGCTCTGCGGGCCGCCCGCCAAGTGCACGTAGTGCGCGACCTTGGCCGCGTGCTTCGGATCGTTCAGGTACGTGTAGCAGTGCATCGCGCCCTGCGAGTGACCCATCAGATCGACCTGCGTGGCGCCCGAGTCCTTCAGCACCTTGTCGATCAGCGTATCGAGCTGCGCGGCGGGCGAGCCGCCGAGCGAGTTGTAGTCGACCGCGACGAACATCGACTGGCAGTAGCCGTTGCTGCCGAACAGCTTCGCGACGTGCGCGATGTTGTCGCCCGAGCCGAGCGTGCCGTGCACGAACACGATCGGGCGCTGCGTCTTGTCGCACGCGGAGTCGCTGACGACGGGCTTACCTTTGCACTCGTCCACTGCGCCGCCGCCGGCTGACGACGACTTGCCGCAAGCAGCTGCAAGCGTGAGTAGGATTGCGCAGCAGAAGAGCGCGCCGCTTCGATTCGACAGGGTTCGGTTCGACATGCCGTCATCGATAGACACTCGGGCTTTCGGCGTCAACGACCGTCGAGGTCAAAGACGCGCCAAGCTTGGACGGCGTGCTCAGCGACAGAAGCGGATGGTCTGCTTGTCGTGCGGCGGGTTGGGCGTGATGATCGTGCCCGTCACACAGGTCGCCGTGGAGAGCGAGCAATCAGTGTCGCTGCCGCACAGTTCGGTGCACACGTTGCCCGTGGCCGGCGCCTTCGCGGGCAGGCACGTCCCGTGAATGCAGTCCGACGGGACCTTGCACGTGTCACCTGCATTACCGGTGCCGAACGGCCTGCGGCACAGCGTGTCGACACGGTTGTCGGTGACGTTGTTCTGAATGGCGCAGACGCGACCGCTGAGGTCACTGCAGTCCTTGTCGCGCTGACAGAAGCGCTCGCAGGAACGCGGGCCCGTGGTGTCCTGCGTGCAGATCAGCTCGTCGTTGAACGCCATGCAGTCGGCGTCCGTCGCACACGTTGGATCGCACACGTGGGCCTTGAGCGGACCGCCGATTGCGATCGGGACTTCTTGACGCACCACGCAGCCGAGATGGAGCTGATCCACCACGATGCCGCACTGGCCATCGGGGCGACAGCACCCGGGAAACGTGAGGTTGCCGTGCGTGTGCTCGAGGCACACGGGATCGCCGGTGTTGCCGGGCACAGCCAGCGGGTAGCACATGTCCACGGTCGGGAACTGCTCGCCGCAGTCGCTGTTGTGCGAGCCGGTGCAGCATGACGTCGGCTTGACCGCACCTGCCAAGATCGAAGGCGGAGTCGCGCACGGCTTGCATGCGTTCGGGTCACCCGCACCCGCTGCTCCGCCGGAACCGGAGCTGCCGCCCTGGCCCGCTTTGCCGCCGCTCGTGCCGCCAGTGCCGCCGCTACCGTTGCCGCCGGCGCCCTGCCCTGCGTTGCCGCTACCGCCAGCACCCGAGGGCGTCTTCAGCGCTTCGAGATCGTGCGAGCACGCGAGCAGGAACAGAGCCGACAAGGTAACTACGAGAGATGCAAGCAAGGTGCGCATCAGAAGCTCCCCTGCAGCTGCACCGACGTCGGACCTACGCTCACGTGCGCCGTGGCTTGCGCGTGATCCAGACTGGCTTGCTCGCTGCCGCCACCGCCGCCGAAGCCGACGATGAAACCCACGACTGCGGTGACCGCAGATGCACCGGCGAGGCCGAGGAATACGGTGGTCAGTGTGTCTTTCGACTTCACGCCGGAGTCTTTGATCTGCTGATCGGTGCAACCGACGGCGCCGCAGCTCTTCTTCAGCGAGTCGTACTTGGTGCTGCCCATCAACCAGAACGCAGCGCTCGCACCACCGAATGCGACCGTGCCGACCACACCGATCCAACCGACCGTCTTGCCGGCCTTGCTACCGTGAGTAGCCGCTTGGGGCGCGGGCGTGGTTGCAGCTGGCGGCGGCAGCGGCGCGGGCGCAGCTTGCGGAACCGGCACGGCGGCAGGCGCTGCATTGACCGGCGAGAGCTGGATCTTCAACACCAGGTCTTCGCCGCCTTCGACGCGCAGCGGAACGCGCACTTCTTGATAGCCCTCGGCGCTCGCGCTCACCACATGATCGCCGAGCGAGAGGAGCAGCACGTTGCCCGGCTCGAACAGTGCTTCTTGATCATCGACCTTCGGCAGGGCGGTCGCCGGCTCGAGCACCACTTGATAGCGACCGACGTACGCGCGTGACTGATCGATCAGCGACTGCACTTGCTTGCGCTGGTCCTCGGTGAGGGGACGCTGCGTATCGGCGAGCGCGGCCGACAGCTCGCGCAGCGCTTCGACGTACATCTTCAGCTCGAACGCGGCCATGCCCATGCCGCGGAACGTGCGCGCGCTCGGCAGGAGCGCATGCGCACGACGGAACAGCGCGCGAGCTTCGGCCCAGTTGCCGAGGCTGAACTCGTGCACCGCCTGCTCGACCGTGGTTTGGTACCGAGCGTCGACCTGTTGCGGGTTCTCTTGCGCGCGTACGGCATTCGCCGACGCCGAGAAGGCGAGTCCCAGGGAGATTACAACCGCGAGCCGCAGCATCGCAGAGAGCGGGACCATCGGATGCCTCCGAAAACGCAAGTCAGGCGCTCATAGTATCGAGCTTTGGCCCACGCGTCAGGAACTTCGAACGTCGGCTGTGTCAGGTTCAGCCGACCTTGATGGCCGGGTTCAGCGTTGGCGCCTCGGTGCTGTAGTCGAAGATGCCGAGCTTGCTCTTGCGACCCAGCTGCTTTGCGTCCGTGAGCTGAATCAGCGTCTTGGGCATCTCGTAGCGGGCCTTGTCGCCCAGCTCGCGATGCAGGGTTTCCGCCATCGCGCGCACCACGTCGAGGCCGATCAAATCGGAGAGTGCGAGCGGGCCCATGGGGTGACCACAACCGAGGCGCATCGCCGTATCGATCGCATCCGCGCTGGCAATGCCGCTCTCCAGCGTGGAGATGCCGTGCAGCAAGTACGGCACGAGCAAGCGGTTCACGATGTAGCCGGGAGAAGCCTGCACGCGCACGGCCGTCTTGCCGATCTGCTTGCAGAACTCTTCTGCCTTCTTCGTGGCGTAGTCCGCCGTCTTGCCGATCGCGCCGAGCTCCACGAGCTCCATCGCGGGCACGGGGCTGAAGAAGTGCAAGCCGAGGAAACGCTCCGAGCGGCCGAGCGCCGCAGCCAGCGTCTCCAGACGCAGCGACGACGTGTTGGTGCCGAGCACGGCCTCGGGATGCATCTTCGCTTCGATGTCCTTGAGCAGCTTGATCTTGGTCGGCTCGTCTTCGACGGCAGACTCGATCACGAGGTCGGCGCCTGCGACGGCGGCAAGACCCGAGGAGAGCTCGATGCGGCTCATCACTTCGGCGGCCTGCTCGGCGGTCATCTTGCCGCGCTTCACGCGCCGGTCGAGCGAGCTTTGGATGTTCTTGCGCGGCGCTTCGAGATCCCCCGGGGTGACCTTGATGCCCTTCACCTTGAGGCCGGCGACAGCAGCCACCTCCATGATTCCGCGACCCATCATGCCGCAGCCAACCACTGCCACCGTCGTTACACCCATGGGGAACTCTCCTAGTGCGAAACGCGAGAACACGCTGCCGGGGCAAACTGGCCTCCAGCGCGCTTGCGGGTGTCTAGCGTGCCTACATGAGCCAGTCAATCGGCGCGGTGGCAATTGTCCTGAAAATAGGGCTCGGCCGACTCGCGAGCGGCCTCGCGCACGGGCCGGTTCGGTAGCCTGCGCGGGCGGGAATCCGGTGCGCGTGGCCTGCGCTGCGCAATCCCCAACGCAGCGCAATTCCGTTCCAGTACAGGGACTTACGTGTCTGGTGGCAGATGCGGATCTGGCCTCGGGGCTCAATGCGTGTTACTGCTCGGCTGTGCAAGGTACGTACAGAAACCGGGAGCACCGTATGCAGAAGTCTCAATGGATCGTCGTCGTGGTCGCGGGCTTGCTCGGCGCGTGCAGCACCAAAAGCCCACCCAGTGCCGCCAACAGTGGCGGCGGCGCGGACTACTGCGCCGTGAAGACCGTCCTCGCGAACCACTGCACGAGTTGCCACGGTGCGCAGCCTATCGCAGGCGCTCCGATGTCGCTCGCAAGCTGGAACGATCTGGTCGCCCCGGCCAAGACCCAGCGCAGCTTGCACGTGTTCCAACTGATGCAGACACGCGTGCGTGACGACGCGCGACCGATGCCGCAGGCGCCGTTCCCGCGCCTGATGGCGGACGAGATGGCGACGATCGATTCCTGGGTCGCAGGTGGCGCACAAGCTCCGGTCGATCCCACGTGCTCCGCAGCCAACGGCGGCAACACGGCCGGCAACGGTGGCGGCAGCGCGGGCAATGGCGGCGCTGGCGCCGCCGGCGATACCGCGGCGGCTGGAACGGGCGCGGGCGGCAGCGGCGGTGCGGGTGGCGCAGGCGCCGCAGGCACGGGTGCAGCCGGCAGCGGCGCGGGCGGCGACTGGCCGGCCGACTGCGACGAGCACTACAAGCTCCTCGCACACGGTGCTTCCACGCCGGGCGATACTACGAAGTTCCCGGTCTCGGGCAAGGGCGCCGAGTACTACCAGTGCTTCTACTTCAAGCCGCCGTGGGGTACCGACCAGGTGCAGGCGGTCGCATTCCGCCCAATCATCGACGACACGCGCGTGGTCCATCACTGGATCCTGTACGGCAACGATTCCGGTAACGGCGGCAGCGACGGACAGGTCGGCGGTACGGGCTGCGCGACCGGCGCGTTTCTCGCGGGCTGGGCGCCCGGCAATGAACCGAAGTCCCTGCCCGCCGACGTGGGCTTGCAGATCCCGACGGGCGCCTCCGCCATGCTCGGCCTGCAGGTTCACTACAACAACACGGCGGGCTACACCGATTCGTCCGACGCCAGCGGCGTCGAGATCTGCGTGACGCACCATCCGCGCACCAACACCGCGGCGGTGCACTGGCTCGGCAACCCGCTGATCTCGCTGCCGCCCCACCAGACGACGACGGTGACCGGCCAGTGCACGCCCAAGGCGACGACGCCGGTGCACATCGTCATGCAGAGCCCGCACATGCATAAGCTCGGCGTGCACGCGACGCTGATCATCAACCGCAAGGACGGCTCGAAGCAGACGTTGCAGGACGCGCCGTTCGACTTCGCGAACCAGCAGCAGTACCAAGTGCCCGACGTCATCATCAACGCGGGCGACACACTCACGACCACCTGCCAGTACAACAACACGACGGACAGCACGGTCACCTTCGGCGAGAACACCGAGAACGAGATGTGCTTCAACTTCGTGGTGGCCTGGCCGCTGGATCAGCTCGTGAGCGCGAGCGGCGGCTTGGGCGGCTTCTTCGGAGGCGGCGGTACGGGCGCCGGCGCGAGCGGCAACGCCTGCATGCAGTGAGAAGCAGTCGGAGCCCGCGAGCGGGGCTCCGAGTCACGACAGCATGGCCGCACGGCGTTGGCCGTGGGTCACGCTGTCGATCATCGCGCTCAACCGCGCGTCGGACCTCACGAAGGACGAGATCGCGGCGGCGCTTGCAGCTAACGGCGGCAAGCTCGAGGCCGCGGCGAAGGCGCTGCAGGTTTCAGCACGAGCGCTGACCATGGCGGCACGGCGCTTCGCGCTAGTCGAGTGAGTTTCTTATACGCCGGGTGGACGGATCACTCGGTCGGTGTACGCTGGGCGGATGTCGGAGCCTGTGGAGACCTCGCAGACCTCGCTCGGAGCGCTGCATCCCGCGGTGCGGCGTTGGTTCGAGCGTGACGTCGGCATGCCTTCGCCGCCGCAGGCCGACGGCTGGCCTGCGATCCTCGGCGGTGGCCACACGCTGATCGCGGCGCCGACCGGTTCAGGCAAGACCTTGGCGGCGTTTCTGTGCGCGATCGACGCGCTGGTCCGCGAGGGCCAAACCGGCGAGCTGCCGGACGAGACTCGCGTGCTTTACGTCTCGCCGCTGAAGGCGCTCGGCAACGACATCGAGAAGAACCTGCAGGCGCCGTTGACCGGCATCGCGCGCGAGCTGGCAACGCTTGGGCTACCGGCGGTGCCGATCCGCACGCTCGTGCGAACGGGCGATACGCCGGCGCGCGACCGTGCAGGCATGCGCAAGCGTCCGCCGCACATTCTCGTGACCACGCCCGAGTCGCTCTACGTGCTCTTGACTAGCGAGAGCGGACGACGCGCGCTCGCCACGGTGCGCACGCTGATCGTGGACGAGATCCATGCGCTGGTCGGCGACCGCCGCGGCGCGCACCTCGCGCTTTCGATCGCGCGCCTGGCTGCGCTGGTGAACCGTCCGATGCAGCGCATCGGGCTTTCGGCCACGCAGACGCCGATCGGAGAGGTCGCGAAATTCTTGGTTGGCTCGACGGAAGACGGCGCCGCCGATATCAGCTGCAACATCATCGATCACGGCCATAGGCGCGATCTGCGCGTCGAGATCGAGCTACCCGGCTCCGCGCTCGAAGCCGTGATGCCAAACGAGGTCTGGAGCGAGCTGTACGACCGCTTGGCCGCGCTGATCACCGCACGGCGCACTACGCTCGTGTTCGTGAATACGCGCCGGCTTTCGGAGCGCGTCGCGAAGAACCTGGCGGAGCGCCTCGGCGAGACACTGGTGACCTCGCACCACGGTAGCTTGTCGCGCGAGCACCGTCTGCGCGCGGAAACCCGGCTCAAGGCGGGCGAGCTCAAGGCCTTGGTGGCGACGGGCTCGCTGGAGCTTGGCATCGATATCGGCTCGGTGGACCTCGTGTGTCAGGTCGGCTCGACGCGCAGCATCGCTAGCTTTCTGCAGCGCGTCGGGCGCTCGGGACACCGTGCGGGCGCGTTCTCGGAAGGTCGGCTGTTTCCGCTGACACGTGACGAGCTGGTCGAGAGCGTGGCCTTGGTCTCGGCGCTGCGACGCGGCGAGCTCGACCGCGTGTGCATCGCGCGACCGGGTCTCGACGTGCTGTCGCAGCAGCTGGTGGCGGCAGTCGCTGCAGAAGGCGAGTGGGACGAAGCCGCGCTGTTTGCTCTGGTGCGGCGTGCCTACCCGTACCGCGAGCTCGAGCGCAAGGACTTCGACGCCGTCGTGAGCATGCTGGCGGAAGGCTTCGTCACCGTGCGCGGGCGGCGCGGCGCCCTGTTGCATCACGATCGCGTCAACGGTCGGCTACGACCGCGTAAGAACGCGCGGATCACGGCGATCACGTGCGGCGGCGCGATCCCGGATAACGCGGACTATCAAGTGGTGCTGTCTCCGAGCGGGGCCGTCGTAGGGAGCATCAACGAAGACTTCGCGATCGAGAGCATGGCGGGCGACATCTTCCAGCTCGGGAACAGCGCGTGGCGCATTCTGCGCGTCGAGCCGGGTACGGTACGCGTGGAAGATGCGCATGGTGCACCGCCGACCATTCCCTTCTGGTTGGGCGAAGCACCGGGACGCAGCGCCGCGCTCAGCCGCGGCGTGTCGGAGGTGCGCGAGCGGGTGGACGCTGCGCTGCGCACGGCAGAAAGCCTGGGCCAGGCGCCCGTTGCAGCTGCTCATACTGCGCTCGTCGCGCATGGCGCGAGCGTCGAAGCCGCGGAGCAACTGGCGGAGTACCTTGGCGCAGCGCAAGCCGCGCTTGGACAGCTGCCAACCCACGAGGTGCTCGTGGCCGAGCGCTTCTTCGACGAAGCCGGCGGCATGCAGCTGGTGATTCACTCCACGTACGGCTCGCGCCTGAACCGTGCGTTCGGCCTGGCGCTGCGCAAGCGCTTCTGCCGCGCGTTCAACTTCGAGCTGCAAGCGGCCGCGACCGAGGACGCGATCATCCTGTCGCTCGGCCCGACGCACAGCTTCCCGCTGGCCGAAATCCGCGACTTTCTACATGCGAAGAGCGTGCGCGACGTGCTCGTGCAGGCGTTGCTCGACGCCCCGATGTTCGAGACGCGGTTTCGCTGGAACGCGACGCGCTCGCTGGCGGTGAAGCGCTGGGAAGGCGGTCGAAAGACACCGGCACGGCTTCTGCGCATGCGCACCAACGACTTGGCTGCGCTTGTGTTTCCCGATCAGCAAGCGTGCCTAGAGAACATCCAAGGCGAGCGCGAGATCCCGGACCATCCGCTCGTGCGTCAGACGATCGAAGACTGTCTGCACGACGCCATGGACATAGAAGCGCTCGAGCAGCTGCTCGAACGCCTGGACCGTGACGAGGTCGCGTTCGTGTTCCGCGACCTCACGGAACCGTCGCCGCTTGCCAACGAGATCCTGGGTGCCCGGCCGTACGCGTTCCTGGACGACGCGCCGCTCGAGGAGCGACGTACGCAAGCGGTCATGGCGCGGCGCTTCATGGACCGCGCGCACGCCGAGACGCTGGCGACGCTCGATCCGGCCGCGATCGAGCGCGTGGTGCGTGAAGCGTGGCCGGAGCCGCGCGACCGCGATGAGCTGCACGATGCGCTGGTCACGCTCGGCTGCATGACCGAGCGCGAAGTGCACGATGCGGTCGCAACGCATGCGCCCGAGGCCGCCGCGTGGTTGACCGCGCTGACGGGCGAGCGACGAGCCACGCGTGTGCAGCTGTCGACAGGGCACACCCTGATCTGCGCAGCAGAGCGCCTCGCCGAGCTGATCGCGCTGCATCCCGAGGCGAGCCTTCATCCGGCCATCGCAACGCCACCGGCGCGTGACGGAAACGCCGTCCAACACACGCGCCACGACGCGCTGGTAGCGCTGGTGCAGGCACGCGTCGATGCGCTCGGTCCTGTGACCGATGAGCAGGTGGCGCTCGGCCTGGGAATTTCGGCGAGCGACGCGCTCGCGGCGCTGCACGTGCTGGAATCACGTGGACACGTGCTGCGCGGTCACTTCAGGCAGCTCGCGAGCGATGACAGCACGCCACGCGACGAATTTTGCGAGCGTGGTCTGCTCGCGCGCATCCATCGCTTCACGCTCGATCGGTTGCGCCGCGAGATCGAACCGGTCAGCCCGCAGGTGTTCATGCGCTTTCTGTTCGCGCATCAGCACGTGAAGCGCAGCGAGGCCGTGCGTGGACGCGATGGCCTGTACGCGGTGATCGATCAGCTCACCGGCTTCGAAGCGAAGTCGGGTGCGTGGGAGAGCGAAGTGCTGGCGGCCCGCGTGCGCGACTACGACCCGAGCTGGCTCGACGAGCTTTGTCTGTCCGGGCGCGTACGCTGGGCACGTCTCTCGCCGCCGGGGCAGGATGGCGTGCGTGGTGGTCCGCTGCGTTCCGCACCGCTCGCGCTGTGCACCGCCGCAGGCTTCTCGGCGTTTCGGAGCATCGCGACGGGCAGCAGCGTCGCCCCGAGCAGAGGAGCCGAGCGCGTGCGTGCGTACCTGGCGGAGCATGGAGCCTCGTTCTTTTCCGACATCGAAGGCAGCGTCGGCCTGTTGCCGAGCGTGCTCGAGGACGCGCTGGCCGAGCTGGTGGCCGCCGGGCTCGCGGCGTCCGACGCGTTCTCCGGTCTGCGCGCGCTGCTTGTGCCTGCCAGCAAGCGCAGCGGCCACCCGCGTAGGCCCTCGCGCGCGGCGCGGCATGGGGCCACGCTCGCTCATGCGGGTCGCTGGTCGCTCGTGAAGACGCCCGCGCTCGATCGGGACCACGCGCTCGAGACCATCGCGCGGACGCTCTTGCGCCGCTACGGCGTGGTCTTTCGCAAGCTGCTCGAGCGCGAGCATGGCGCCGTGATGCCGCCATGGCGTGAGCTCTCGAAGGTATTCCGGAAGCTGGAAGCCCGCGGCGAGATCCGTGGCGGCCGGTTCGTGGATGGCTTCTCGGGCGAACAGTTCGCAATGCCGGACGCCATCGCGAGCCTGCGCCGCGCCCGTCACGAAAACGACACGACCTTGATCTCGCTGTGCGCGAGCGATCCCCTGAACCTGGTCGGCGGCGTCCTGCCGGGCGAGCGCATCCCAACACTGCCGACGACTCGCATCGTGTTCCAAGATGGCGTGGTCGTGGGTGTGCGCGAGGCCGGACAGACCCGGCTGGTCGGCGAGCTCGCACCCGAGGTCGCCACCCGGGTGCGCACGCTGCTCGTGAAGCCCGAGCGGCTGGCGCAGCTCGGCGACGGGGATGATCCCCCCGCGTCCTGCCGTGATGGTACGGGGTTGTAATCTACTGTACGCGCGTGCCGGGGTGGCCGAAGCGAATCCCCAATGCCCACAGCACGCGCAGTGCAGGTACTATGAGCACGTTCCGCGCACCGCTCTCGGGACCCTGCCCCGACTGCGCGTCCCGCATTGCGCCGCGCTTTCTTCGTGACTCGAACCCAACCACACCCCGACGTCGACATCTCGTCTGCGCCGTCACGCACGCACAGCGAGGCGCTGCGCCAGCACGAGCAACGTGGCGTCGTGCTCGACGGCGAGGCTGCACGCTACGAGGCCGTAGCCAATCGCTACTCGCTGGCACGCTTACTCTCGTTCGTCGGCGGCGCGGTGTTGATCGCGAACGGCGTGGTGCAGCGCGCACAGCTCGGCGCGCATCCGTTGGCGCAGATCGCGTCGGGGCTCGTGTTTTGGCTCGGCTTCGCAGTGGCCGTGGTGTTGCACGCACGCACGATCACAGCCCAGACGCGCACGCGCACACGACGGCAAGTGCACACGCGACACGCGCTGCGCCTCTCAGGCGCGTTCGCACAGCTGCCGTTCGACGGCGCGGCGCTCTTGCCGCGTGACCATCCCTACGCGCGTGACATCGACTTGGTGGGGCATGCGTCGCTGTTCCAGCGCATCGAGGTCACGCACACACGCGACGGTGAGCGCACGCTGGCGAGCTGGCTCGGACGCGCGGCGCCTGCCGAGGTGATCGCGCTGCGCCAAGCCGCCGTTCGCGAGCTTCGCGCGAGGCCCGAGTTTCGCGAGGATCTCGAAGCGGCCGCGGGCATGCCCGGCGAGCACAAGCTCGACCCGAGCGGTGTCGAAGTGTTGGCGCGTCTGCCCGCCGTCTTCGCCGAGCGCGCCTGGCTGCGAGCCGTCGTCGTGATTCTGCCCGTGTGTACGGTGTCGCTCGCTCTGGCCTCGAGCTTCGGCCTTTCGCCAGGCGGCCTGTGGCTTTTGCCGAGCGCGTGTCAGCTGGCACTGCTCGGGCTCTTCGCCAAGCCCGCTCACCGCGCGATCGACGTGATTGCGGCCAAGCTGCCCGTGTTCGAGGCCTTCGAGCAGCTGTTGCTGCTGGTCGAGCGCAGCCGCTTCGAGAGCCCGCAGCTGATCGCGCTTTCGCAGCGCATCGCCATCGACGGTCAGCCGCCGTCGTCGCATCTGGCGCGCCTGTCGCGCTGGGCCGGCTTTGCCGAGCTGCGTCAGAACCCGATCTTCCACATCGTGGCCAACGCGTTCGTGCTGTGGGATCTGCAGGTGCTGTGGGGCATCGAGCGCTTCGTGCGCGACGTGGGCGCGCGTAGCGGCGAGTGGTTCGCCGCACTGGGCGAGCTCGAAGCGCTGGCGTCGCTGGCGACGCTCGCGGCCGACGACCCGGGTGCGGTGTTTCCCGAAGTCGTGCCAGCTGACGAAGGGTTCGCGGCTGTCGGCATCGGTCATCCGCTGCTCTTGCCGAGCGCCCGGGTCGAGAACGACTTGGCACTGCGCGGGCCGGGCACCGCGCTGGTCGTGACCGGCTCGAACATGGCGGGCAAGAGCACGCTCTTGCGCTCGGTCGGGCAGAACCTTGCGCTCGCGCTGTGTGGCGGCCCGGTGATCGCGGAGCAGATGCGCGTTCCGCTCTTGCGCCTGCGCGCCAGCATGCGCGCCGAGGACTCGCTCGAGTCGGGCGCGAGCTATTTTCACGCGGAGCTGGAGAAGCTGAAGACCGTGGTCGCCGACGCCGAGGCAGCGCCCCCGATCTTCTTTCTGCTCGACGAGCTGCTGCGGGGCACGAACGCGCGCGCGCGGCACCTGGGCGGCAAGGCCGTGCTGATGCACCTGATCGAGCGGCGTGGCACCGGCCTGTGCGCAACCCACGACATCGAGCTCGCGGGCCTGGAACATCAATATCCGGAACGGATCGCCAACGTGCACTTCACCGACGTCGTAGTCGACGGCGAGATGCGCTTCGACTACAAGTTACGCCCCGGAATCGTGCGTACGAGTAACGCGCTCAGGCTGCTTGCAATGGCTGGTATCGACGTGCCGGAGCAGGACCGCGATGCGTATGCAATCGACGCTCCGTCGACGGCTGCGCACGAACCCGTGCACGAACCCGCGAAAGAAGCTCGCTGATGTCCACAGCGAACCACCTGAGCAGCATCGTGCAGCTGCCACACGTCGAGAGCGACGAAGAGCGCCGCGCGCTCTGGCGCCAAGCCATGGCTACGCTCGCGCGCGCCGCGATCGAGCAGCAGCCCGTGCCGCTCGAAGGCGTGGACCCCGCGCTCTTGCTCGAAGCAGTGCGCGCTGCATTCAAGAACGACTTGATGAGCGATCTCGATTGGCTCTCGCCACCGGCGGCCGCAGCCGCGGTGTATGAGCTGGCAGCTGCGTTGCCGGTCGGCCCGGAGCGTCGTCAACTCGGTCGCGAAGTGCTCACACGCCTGTACGAAGGTGACGCCGAGACGTTCGTGGTGCTTGCCACCTCGCTCGCGGCGGAATCGAAGCGCACGCTCACCGGCCCACCGATTCGTGCACGCGTGGCGCTCGCGCTCGAGCTGCCGCTAGGCAGCGGTGTGCCATCCGATGCGCTCGCGCTCGCGTTGATCTCGCGACCGGATCTGCGACGCGAATGGGTCTCGGATCCCGCAATGGGCTCGCTGCCGTCGCGACGCTTGGCTGCGCGCCTGCTCGAACGCGCCGCGCGTGAGTCGGCGCGGCGTGCTGCCCAGGGTGACGCGGGCAGCTTGCGCGCCTTTCAGGAACCTGCGGTCAAAGCCGCGTGGAAGTTGCTGCTCAACGATCGCGAGTCGTTGGTGTGGCGGCACGTCGCGACGGCGCGCGGGTTGCTCGCGAAGTCCGTTCCGGACTTCGCAGAAGAAATCGATGCGCATCTCGACCCGAAGCTGACGCCGACCGAGTGGCGGCGTGCCGCGGTCTCGCTCGCGGCGAGCATCGCGATCGAGCCTGCCATCGGACTGCAACGCTGCCGCGACGTGTTGGCGAATGAGACGCTGCGCTCGGACACCGGCCTCGCGGAGACCATGGTCTTCGGACTTGCGCGGGCGGCCGAGGCCGAGCCGGAAGCGGCAGAGGACTTGCTCGACCAAATCGTGCGCCTCGGCGGCATCGAAGCCGCGGAAGCGCTGGTCGAGCTGAGACGCGAGCGTGTCGGCGCCGACTTCGGTCTGCGCGCGGCGCGTCACGCCAAAGACAAGCTGCTGAAGTGGCTGGCCACGCAGCGCTTCGAAGACGACGGCCGCGTCGCACTGTGCGAGATGCTGATCGAGGAGCTCTCACCCGACCGCGACCGCGTGCCCACACTGCGTGATCGCTTGGAGAGCGCGCTCAATGCGTTCGCACGAAAAGACGCGCGCCACGCCTACGCCGAGGCGCAGCTGGTCTTTCAAGCTGCGATCGCGCGTGTGAACGATCTCGAGAGCGCCAGCGACAACGAGCAAGACGGCCGGCGCAACGGCTTTCGCGCGATGCGCGAGCTGGACATGACGCTGCTCGAAACGGCCGCGCTCTCGGATCTGCTCAGCATCGGCGCGACCGGCAAAGGTGCAGCCGCTGCGGCCGCACCGCTCGGGGATCTCTTCGAGCGACTGACCAACTGGCTCGTGCGCGTCGAAGGCAAGCCCGTACAGTCGAGCGGTGCGGTCTCGCACCTGACGCTGCGCCTGCGACGCATGCGAACGCTCTTGCACTTGGTCGACGCCGACGGCAGCTACGGCGAGGACGTGACCGGCCAGCGTCGCGAGCGCCGCATGCGCACCGCGAAGATGTTGCTCGGCCGCACGCGCAGCGACGCCGCCTCGCCGCTGCGCCGCATCGTGTGCGCCGCGCTGGCGCGTGCGCTCGACGCGCTGATGCGCGACGAAGTCTGCGAGCTGTCCGACGTGGTGGTCGCCATCGCGGACAACGTACCGACGTCGCACGACCTGTCTACGCTCGCCGAAGCCTCGATGATGCCGGACTTCATGCGCAGCGTTTCGGCGTACGCGCACGCCGCGCGCATCACCGAACGCGCGGATGCCTCCGGACGCAACGCCCGCGCCGCGATCGATGCGCTGCGCGAGCTGGCGCAGAGCCTGCCGTGGGCCAGCACGCTGCGAGTGAGCGCGATGCGCGGCAACCTGCTGTCGCTGGCGCGCGAGCTGGAAGACATCGCCTCGGCACGTGCGCTCTCGGAGCTCGCCGCAGGTCAGGGCCGCGATTGCCTGCTGCGCCTCGAGAGCACGGTGTTCTCCCTGTGCCAGCTGACGGTCGGCGCGCGTCGGCGCCTTCTGCCGCGCGCCCAACGCCCAGTACCGATGAGCGGCACGGCGCTCGGGCTGCTGACGATGACGATCGAAAAGGAGCCGCGCGAAGCCACCGGGCAGATCCGCGAGATCCTGCCCTCGGTCTCGTCCGCGCTCCAGCAAGAGCTACCTCTCGCGATCGCGAAGATAATCGAGCTGGTGCTGGGGCGCATCGAGCACTTGCCGATCTTCGCCACGGCCGAGCTCCAGACCTCGTTCGTGCCACCGGCCCCGAAAGAAGCGCCGCTGCCGCCGTGGCTCGGTGCACGCCGCACGATCGGTGGCTTCTACGTGCTGCATGCGCTCGGCACCGGCGGTGTCGGCAGTGTGTTCGTAGTCACGCGCGTGGAAGAACGCCATCGCGACGACGCGATTCGTTTCGCGCTGAAGGTGCCTAACTACAACGCCGAGGCCGCGCGCTTGCTCTCGGAAGAAGAGTTCTTGACGCTGTTCCGGCAGGAAGCAGGCGCGCTCCTTGCCCTACCCGAACATCCGAACCTAGCCACCTTCGTGACGTTCGATGCCGGCGCGCGCCCGAAGCCGATCTTGGTCATGGAGCTGGTCGACGGACCGTCGCTCGAACGCGTAATCGAACGCGGTGATCTCGACGTCGCGCAGGCGCTGCGCTTGCTCGACGGAATCGGTGCGGGGCTCGAAGGCATGCACCATGTCGGCATCGGCCACTTGGACGTGAAGCCATCGAACGTCATCTTGCGAACGACCTACGGTCCGTTCTCGGAGACCACCATGCCCGTGCTCGTGGACTTCGGCCTCGCCGGCCGGCACGTGCGTCCTGGTTGCGCAACCGGTCAATATGGTGCGCCGGAGATTTGGGGCCTGGTGCCGGAAGACTTCGAGCTGCGGCCGTGGGGCGCAGACGTGTACGCGTACTCGTGCTTGGCCTACGAGATGCTGACGGGCGACACGCTGTTCGACGGTCCGGGCGAGCTCGCCATCATCAACATGCACCTCACACACGACGGCTATCCCGACAAGCTGCTCGCGCTGCGCGAAAACACCGAGCTGGAAGCGCTGTGCGACTTGATCGCCAACGGCTTGCGGCAGCACCCGGCCGACCGCATCAGCATGCCGGAGATGCGTGAAAGCTTCCAAGAGCTCAGTCCCGTGCTCAAGCGCTTCGAGTGGCCGCTGCGAGCCGCGTGATGATCGCATGACCGAGTACAGGCAAGCGCCCGAGGACACCGAACGCATGCCGAGCGGTGTGCCGTTCATCGTCGGCAACGAGCTGGCGGAGCGCTTCAGCTACTACGGCATGAAGACCATCCTGGTCGTGTTCATGACGCATCACCTGCGCAGCGCCGCCGGCTCGCTCGCACCGATGAGCGACGACGAAGCCAAGGCCGCGTTCCACCTGTTCGCAGCCAGCGCCTACGCCTTCCCGCTCCTGGGCGCGATCGCGGCGGATGTGTTCTTCGGCAAGTACCGCGTGATCATGGCGCTCTCGCTCGTGTATTGCGCGGGTCACCTCGCGCTCGCGCTCGACGAAACGCGGCTCGGTCTCATGCTCGGCCTAGGCCTGATCGCCGTCGGCGCGGGCGGTATCAAGCCGTGTGTCTCGGCGCACGTCGGCGATCAGTTCGGGCCACGCAACGAGCCGCTGCTCGAGCGCGTGTTCAGCTGGTTCTACTTCGCGATCAACCTCGGAGCGCTGGTCTCGACACTGCTCACGCCGTGGCTACTCGAGCATTACGGATCACGCGTCGCGTTCGGCGTGCCGGGTGCGCTGATGATCCTAGCGACGCTCGTGTTCTGGCTCGGGCGCAATCGCTTCGCGCACATTCCGCCTGCGGGCAAGCGCTTCGTCACCGATCTGGTCTCGCGCGATGGCCTGGCGCTGCTTGGTCGCATCCTGCCTCTGGTGCTGTTCATTTCGATGTTCTGGTCGCTGTACGACCAGAACGGCTCGGCGTGGGTGCTCCAAGCCGAGCACATGGACCTGCACTTTCTCGGGCAGGATTGGTTGCCGTCGCAGGTGCAGGCCGTGAACGCCGTGCTCGTGCTGGTCTTCATTCCGCTGTTCACCTACGCGGTGTACCCGGCGATCTCGAAGGTGTTCCCGCTCACGCCGCTTCGAAAGATCGCCATCGGCTTCTTCTTGATGGTGCTGACGTTCCTGGTCTCCGCGTACATCGAGCAACAGCTCAGCCGCGGCGTGCGCATGAACATCGGCTGGCAGATCCTCGCGTACGTGGTGCTGACCGCCTCCGAGGTCATGGTCTACGGCACGGGTTTGTCATTCTTCTACGAGCAAGCTCCGAACGACATGAAGTCGCTGATCATGGGCCTCTTCCTACTCGCCGTGTCGATCGGCAATCTCTTCACTTCGCTCGTGAACATGTTCATCGAGAACGCCGACGGAACGAGCAAGCTGAGCGGTGCCAGCTATTATCTGTTCTTCGCCGGCCTCATGTTCCTCTCCTCGGTCGCGTTCACGTTCTACGCGACGCGCTACCGAGGTCATCGTTTCGTTCAGGGCGAAGCTTCTACATGACAGCTGGCACCCTCGCGGCATTGCTCGCTCGCGCCCGCTCGTTTCACGACGACGATCCCGATCCCGAGACGCGCGCAGAGCTTGCGGCCCTGTTGGCGCAGCCCGACGCAGCGCAGCTCGCAGAACGCTTCGCCGGTCCGCTCGAGTTCGGCACCGCGGGCTTGCGTGGGGTGCTCGGCGCGGGCGAGAGCCGCATGAACGAGCGCGTCGTGGCACAGACCACGGCAGGCTTGTGCGCGGCGCTGACGAGAACGGTGCCCAACGCAAAGACGCGCGGCCTGTGCATCGGCTTCGACGGCCGACGGAAGAGTCGCGACTTCGCAGATGTCGCCGCCGAAATCGCCGCGGGCGCCGGCTTCGTCGTGCATCGCTTCGATGACGTGGTGCCTACGCCGCTGCTCGCATTCTCCGTGGTCGACTGCCAGGCAGCCGCGGGCGTCATGATCACGGCCAGCCACAACCCGCCGCAGTACAACGGCTACAAGGTGTACTGGGAAAACGGCGCGCAGATCATTCCTCCCGAGGACATCGCCATCGCGCAGCAGATCGCCGCAGCGGGCCCCGTGCTCGCGCTGCCACGCTTGGATTTGCAGAGCGCCGCAGCGCGCGCCTTGATATGCGCACCGTCAGGCAGCGAGGCGCGCTACCTCGCCGCCGTGCGTAGCGCAGTCGGCGTCGAGTCTTCGGCCAGCGCGCTGCGCATCGCGTACACGGCACTGCACGGTGTTGGCGAGCGCCTGGCGTTGCGCGTCCTGCACGACGCAGGCTTCGCCAACGTGTTCAGCGTCCCCGAGCAGGCCGAGCCCAACGGCGCGTTCCCGACCGTAGCGTTTCCGAACCCCGAGGAGCACGGTGCGATGGATCTCGTGCTCGCCTTGGCGCGCGAGAAGAACGCCGACCTCGTGCTCGCCAACGATCCGGATGCCGACCGCCTGGCGATTGCCGCACGTACGAAAGACGGCTCGATTGTGCAGCTGACAGGAAATGAAGCCGGCCTCTTGTTCGCCGAGCACCTGCTCGAGCACGCGCCGCGCGACGGGAAGAGCTTCGTTTTGGCGTCGCTAGTCAGCACGCCCCTGCTAGCCCGCGTCGCGAGTGCCCATGGAGCACGCTGCGAGTTCACGCTCACCGGCTTCAAGTGGATCGCCAACCGCGCGCTGGAGCTCGAGCGCGGGGAAGGCCTGCGCTTTCTGCTCGGCTTCGAAGAGGCGCTCGGTTTGTGCGTGGGCGGCGTCGTACGCGACAAAGATGGCATCAGCGCGGGTGTCTTGGCAGCGCGCATCGCAGCGCAGCACGCGCGGAACGGTCACACGCTACTCGACGCGCTCGAAGCCCTGTACCGAAAGCACGGCCTCTACGAGAGCGCGCCTGTCTCGATCACCCTGCCCGGACACGATGGCATGGCCAAGATGGTCGCCGCCATGAACGCGCTGCGCACGGCCCCGCCCACGGCGCTCGCGGAGCTGCGCGTCGTCGGCACGATCGACCTCGAGCGTGGCACCGAGACGCGCGACGGATCCGTGCGGCCCGCGACGTTGCCGCAGAGCAACGTCTTGATCTACGAGCTCGAAGGCGAGCACCGCATCTGCGTTCGCCCGAGCGGCACGGAGCCGAAGCTCAAGCTCTACGTCGATGCATTCACGCGGGTCGATGCCAGCGAGTCGTTGCCCGTTGCGCGCGCCCGCGCCAGACAGATCGCCGAGCGAATCGGTCGAGCGCTGCTGCGTGTCGCGCTGCCGTAGGAACCGCCGGTTACCGCGAGCCGTCGATCATCGTCTTCGACAGCGCGATCCAGCGACGCGAGAGATCGTGCTCGTACTGCGCGCGATCGAGCATGTACTGCTCGTGCAGCAGAAGTCCGTCACCCTTGTCGGCTTGCACGCGGGACGAGAGATTGTCGCCGCGTTGCTTGTGCGCGCTGGCGAGCGCACGCGACACGATCACGACCGCGGCGATGTCGACCGGACGCGAGTAGTCGTTCGGCAGCTTCATGTAGCGCATCAACTCTTCCTGATCGACGCCGGTCAGGTAGGCCGTTCGCTTGAGATCCCAGCGCGTGTGTCGTGGCAGAACTTCGCCTCGATCGAGATCGACGCCGGCCTTGCGCGCATCGAGCACACTCTCACGACGCAGAATGCGGTCGTCGAGATCGAGCACGATCTCGCGCACGGGCTCTTCGATGCGCATGCGCGCGAAGCCGCGCATGGTGCCGGCCGCCGCCGTGACCGAAGCGACCGCTGCTCGCCAGCGCAGACGCTCCGGCGTGCGCGCTCGGATCACGCGTACGGAAGCGTTCAGCTCCCCGCGGCGTTTCCAAAACTCGACTTCGTCCGTGACGCGCCCAGCCTGCGACATGCGAAACCTCCGTCGGAAGTTGTCGTCCAGCGGCCGCGCCACGTCAAAAAAAGCGGAGAGCCGAAGGCTGCTCCGCGGGGATGGAACCTACGCGGAGAGCCGAAGGCTGCTCCGCGGGGATGGAACCTACGCGGAGAGCCGAAGGCTGCTCCGCGGGGATGTAATAACCTCAGAACGGGTTGTCGGGCAGCTTGGCGCCCGCCGGCTTGGCCGACGGGTCGGGCGTCTTCGCTGGAACGGCCTTTGGGGCGGCTGCCGGCGCGGGCGGCACTGCCGTGACTGCAGCCGCGGGCTTCGACTCTGCGGCCGCACCGTGTGGCGTCGCGGGCGCCGCCTTCGGAGCGGTCTGCGTAGGCGCTTCAGCACCGGGCGCATTCGAGTCGGGCTTCTTGGCCGCATGATCGCTCGTGCCGCTCGGCAAGCGCAAGTAGACATCGAGCGGCACATCGGGCCGCACCGTCACGACTTCGACCGCAGCGATGTTGCCGCTGCTCTGCGCTTCGAAGCGGTACGCACCCGGGCGCAGCTCCATGTTCTGACTGGCGCCCGCCGTGAACCGACCGTGCGCTTCGCCGTTCACGAGCAGCGTCGCATCCCGCACGTCGCTCCAGACATGGACGGGCACAGGCTTCGGCTCGGGCGCTGCGACGACAGGCGCCTCTTCCGGTATCGGCGCGACCTGCGGCATCTTCGCCGCCGTTTCACCTGGTACTGGAGCCGCCGCTCCTTGTGCTTCGCTGTGAGCGTCGCTCGAGCCCGACATCGCGAGCACCCACGCGCCGGCGAGCAGCACCGCGATACCCGCAGACAGCCAGAGCCACGAGCCGCGATCGCTCGCGTCGCCTTCGTCCTGCCCGCGCCCGTGCGGAGGCAACGGAGTCTTGCGAGCCGCGCTCGTGACCGGCGCAATCGCGCCCGAATCGGTGATCTCTTCGTCGCCGAAGACGTCCTTGCCACCGCCCGCGGGCAGCAGCGGATACTGCAAGTAGCCAAACGAGTCGCTCTCTTTCGAAGCTTCGAGCGCGTCTCCGTCGAAGTCGATCACGAGCACGGTGATGTTGTCGTGACCGCCGCCGGCTTCGGCGTACTTCACGAGGGTCGCCGTGCACTCGTTGGGATCTTTGATGCTGCCCAGCGCTTCGCGGATCGTGTCGAAGTGCACCAGGCCCGAGAGGCCGTCGGAACACATCATCAAGCGATCGCCCGTGCGCAGCTCGACGAACGTGAGATCGACCTGCACCGTCTCGGACGTGCCGAGCGCCTGCAGAATGATGTTCGAGTGCTCGAACGCCTCGGCCTCGGCTTCGGTGAGGTGTCCCGCTTCGATCAACTGATTGACCAGCGACTGGTCCTTCGTCAGCTGCTTCAGCACACCGCCGCGCAGCAAGTAGCCGCGGCTGTCGCCGACCTCGGCCAGGAACAGCACCTTGTCGACGAGCGACGCGACCGTCGCGGTCGTGCCCATGCCGCGCTTGGCGCGTTCTTTCTGGGCCGAATCAAAGATGCGCTTGCCCGCTTCCTCGACCACGGACACGAGCCGCCGCGCGAGCTCGTCGCGATCCTTCGGCGCACCGCCACGACGCATGGCCTCGAGCAAGATCTCGACGGCCATTTGGCTGGCGACTTCACCTGCGGCCGCGCCGCCCATGCCGTCGCACACGGCGAACAAGATCCCGTCGGCGCCAACCTGATCGGTGCACACCTGCTCGCGCGGGCTGAGCGTGCCGCTCGCCAGGTTGGCGATCACGAGGTTGTCCTCGTTGTGCTCGCGCACCAGCCCCACCGCGCTGCGGCCGGCATAGCGCACGCGCACGCCGGGCCCCTCGAACGGAACCTCGACGCGCTCAGTCGCGCCAGGCGTGGCCGGCGCGGTGATCGGCTCGGACGACGTTTGCGTCACTGCCTCCGCGGCGGGCACCGCCGCGCCGGGTGTCACCGGTGCATCGCTTGTGCCCACGTTGGCTTTGTCTTCCTGCGTTTCGCTCATGCGGAGTTGCGAGCTCCTCGTCCAGCCGGCGCCACGAGATCGAAGCGGAAGAGATGTCGGCCCAAGCGGAACTGATCTCCTTGCAAGAGCGCGCGCTCGCTGCGGCAACGCAGCGCAGTGCCGTTGCTCGAGCCCAAGTCACGCAAAATGAAACGACGCTGCTCACGCTGCAGCGCAATGGCCGCATGCCTGCGAGACAAGAA
Source organism: Sandaracinaceae bacterium (assembly GCA_017881055.1). Classification (GTDB taxonomy): domain Bacteria; phylum Myxococcota_A; class Polyangia; order Polyangiales; family JAFGIB01; genus JADGRF01. Next base: position 17,603 of record JADGRF010000304.1, on the reverse strand, counting down.
TGGATCGTCGGCGAATACCAAGTCGGCTTGCTCGCGTCCCATCACCGTTTCATCGCGTTGCAAGTAGTACACGTCGCGCAATAAACCTTCGGTCGTGTATTGGACGAGTCGTCCGAGCCGCGGTTGCTCGGGCGTTCCAAACACCATCACACCATGCTGTGTAGCAGGACCCACCTGGCGCTCAGCCTCCGACGGTATCTCGAAGCGTAACACTTGCTGACCGATCAGGATCATATCTCCGTCGGAGAGCAGAGTGGGTTCGCGAAGTCGGATGTAGATGCCGTTGAGGCTGCCGAGATCAATGAGGAAGAACGTATCACCTCTTCGCTCGATCCGTGCATGACGTGGTGAAAGGTAGGGATCGTCGCGCAAGACGATCTCACCGTCGCGACTGCCAACGTCGCTGCGCTCACCTTCTATTGGGTAGACACCGCCTTCGGTGCCGTCGCGCAGGATCACGACCACTTGCGCACGCAGGCCCGCGGCGATCGCCAGGGGGTCGACGCTAGGCCGCGAAGGCGCGGTCACCGCCGACGTGGGTGGACCAGACGCGGGCGCGGCGAACGGCGAACCGCAGAACTTACAGAAGCGGGCGCTCGGATCGCCGGGCGAACCGCAGCGCAGACAGGCACCTGCGGCCGCTGGGCCCGCCATCGGCGAAACACGCACTGGCGGTGCGTCCATCGACACCGGCGGCCGCAGCGAGGGAACATGCGCGGGTTTGCCGGGTCGCGGCAGATCGTTGCCGCAGGTGCGACAGAACTGATGACCCGCTGTATTACTTGCCCCACATCGGGGACAAACCACGGCGGGATCGTTCGGCGGCGCTGCGACCTGCCCCGGCATGGCGGCCCCGCACGCGTGGCAGAACGCGTTGCCCAAGGGATTATCCCTATGACAGCTCGCGCAAATCATCTGTCTAGCAGTGGAACCTTGCGCCGGGGCGGCGTCAAGATTCGTGAGTCGCGCAAGCTTCCAAAACTCTTGGCTGAAACCCATTGCGCCCGGAAGCCAGCTGATCAATATGCCGGGAGGCCAGCGCAACCGCACGCCGTTGTTGACAACCCCGTCGCTTAGATAGTAGGCGCGTTGGCCCGAGTTGGAGGCGCGACCGGACATGGAAATTTTCCTCGATAAAAGAGCGGTCAAGCAGATCCGAACGTCCGCGGGCGACGCCGTGGACGACGGTGACACCGAAACCTTGCGCGAAGACGTCATGGACGCCTTCAGCGAGGAGCAGATTGAAGAGATCGAGCGACGCGTCGACAGCGGTGACGTCTACGATTTCCTGAGCGACGCGATCGAAGAGTGGGACGGTGACGACGTCGACGAGCTGTTCGAGCTCTTGGAGACGCACCTCTCGGACATCGGCATCGAGCTCAAGTACAAGAATCCCGAGGCCGACGAAGAGGAAGAAGAAGCCGAAGAAGAAGAAGAGTTCTCCGGCGACGAAGAGGAAGAAGAGCTCGCTGAAGATGAGCCCTTGGACCTCCCCGACACCGACTCCGAGCTGTAACCCGAGCGGGCGCCTTTGCCGCCAGGCGCGGCTTACGTCCTCGCACAGTCGGATCACGTACAGGAAGTACGCTCCCCTCCTGTGCTGCGGGCGCGCTCGCGCCTGACGGCAAAATCGCTCACTCGGTCCTTCGCACTCGCGTTCTGGCTGCTTCGCAGCAGAACGGGGAAGATCGTTGCAGCTGCTTTAGCAGGTGGCTAGGAGCGTTAGGGCTTGGTCGATGTCGGCGCGCGTGACGTCTAGGTGCGTTACGGCTCGGATGCGCGTGGGGGAGATGGGGTTCATGCGGACGCCGGCGTTGGTGGCTCGCGTGGTGAAGACGCGCGCGTCGGTGGTTCGGGTCTCGAAGACGACGATGTTGGTTTCTACTTGGCTGGGGTCGCAGAGTAGTTCGGGGTGAGCGGCTAGGCCTTGGGCAAGGCGTTTGGCGTTCTCGTGGTCGTCGGCCAGGCGGGCGACGTGATGATCGAGCGCGTACAGGGCGGCGGCGCAGAGGATGCCGACTTGACGCATGCCGCCGCCGAGCATCTTGCGGTAGCGGTGGGCGCGCGCGATGAACGACTTCGGGCCGGCGAGCACGGAGCCGGCGGGCGCGCCGAGGCCTTTCGAGAAGCAGGCGCTGATGCTGGTGGCCGGTGTGCCGAGCTGGCGGGTACTGAGACCACTTGCGATCGAGGCGTTCCAGATGCGTGCGCCGTCGATGTGGAGCGGGATGCCGCGCTCGCGTGCGGCGCTGGCGATGCGCTCGACTTCGGCTTGCGGGAAGATGCGGCCACCGGCGCGGTTGTGCGTGTTCTCGATTGCGCACAGGCGCGTCTGCGGTGAGTGATATTCGCTGGGCTTGATCGCGGCGAGCATTTCGTCGGCGGTGAACAGGCCTCCGCGACCGACCACGCTGAGCTGGACCTGCGCCCACGCGGCGGCAGCGCCGGATTCGTAGATCATGCAGTGGTTGCCCTCGCCCACCAGCACGTCGTTGCCGCGCTCGCAGTGACAGAGCAGCGCGAGCTGGTTCGCCATCGTGCCAGTCGGTACGAACAGCGCGGCTTCTTGACCGAGTAGCTCGGCGGCGCGTTCCTGCAGGCGCTGCGCAGTCGGGTCTTCGCCGTACACGTCGTCACCGACGTCGGCCCGCGCCATCGCTTCGCGCATGGCCGCGGTCGGGCGCGTGAGGGTGTCTGAACGGAGATCGATCATGCGTCACCCACAGGTCCGCCGTTGGCTTTGACCCAGCGCTCGATGGCCGCAGAGCCGTCCGCGAGCGCCACGATCAGCGAGCCGACCAGGCGCAGACGCGTGCGATCGACGAGCTCGACGACGGCGGCAATACGCGGACTTTGGTCGCCATCCCAGAGCCAAAACGCCACCTCGAGGAGCGCGCGGTCACCGCCATGGAGGCCCGCGTCGTCGCGTAAGCTCTGCGCGGCGTCGGTCGGCCCGGCGGAGGTCCACAAGGTTTGCGTCGTGATGCCCGCAGTAAGCACACGACAGACTTGCGCCACCTGGACCCGGTTGCTAAACATGCGCCCGGATTTCCGACTCAGGTTGGAACTCGCGGTTCGGGACGGTCATGCGCCCACTTAGCTCAGGGGTAGAGCAGCTCATTCGTAATGAGCAGGTCGGTGGTTCAAATCCACTAGTGGGCTCTGGTTTTCTCGGTTTGCTGCAGCTTCTGCGGATCGAGCGGCGAGAGCAGCGTCTGAATCAGGACGTCGCTCTTGTGATCGACGCTGCGTACCAGCTCCGTGTTGTCGTGCATGGCGCTGCGCAGCGAGTCGGCGTCGGCTTTCACGCGGGCTAGCTCGTCGGCCTGCGCGCCGGTCTGGGAGTGCACGCGGGCCAGCTCGTGCTGCATGCTCGAGAACGCGAAGTAGCCGAGCCCGCCGAGCGCGAGCACGAGCACGGCCGCGAATGCGAGGCCGACGCGCAGAAGGTTCGACGTACCCTGTGAACGCGACCGCTCGGGCATGCCGCTGACGGCGGCAGATGGATCGAACGACTCCTCTTGCGCGCTCGGGTCTTCCATCGGCAGGAGCGCGAGCGCGGGAGCAACCACGCGGGCACGCTCAGGTGCGCACGCCAAGCCATTTTCAGCGAAGAACGAGAGCAGCTCGGTGTGGTTCTTTCGAGCGCGCGCGTGCTGATGCAAGAACGCTTGCACCGCCTCGAGCGTGCCAACCGTGGCGGTAGGCTCCACGCCCGTCGCCAGGATGTCGTAGAGCATGTCTTCGAGCTCTTCGATGCTCGGCTCGCGCGCCTGCACGCGGCCCGAAACGTTCAACCGACCCATCGCCATCGCTGCGCCCATGTTCGACCTCCGAGCCCACGTTCTACGCAGGCCGCGGATCGGCGCCAAAAAAACGACACGAAACGGCCGATCCCGAGCACGAGCAATCAGCTGACGGGCAAGCTGACGCCGACCGCGTCGCGCACGAGCGACGCCAGGGTGGCGAACAGCTCGCCGCGGCCTTTGTCGTCGAGCCAGCGCTGCGTGGAGGCTTCGTAGGAGAAGTGAAACGCGGTCGTGCCACCGGCCAGCCACAGCTGGCGCGCGGGACGCTGCGTGTTCAGCACGATGCGCCGGCCGCCTTTGCAATCGATGCGGATCACGTCACCCGCGCTGTCGATGTCGGCTTCATCCGGGTCGACGTTCTCGAACAGATCGAGCACGCGTTTCCAGGCCTCAGCTGCGTGGCGTTCGAATTCGTGCTCGTCCATGACTGGGACTGGGGCTTGGACTGAGTTCATCTGTCGCCACCCTGGTCCCCAGCACGTGGATCCGCCAGCGTGGCGAACAAACTTTGCAGCATGTGATGGGTCAGGCCCCAAACGACGTGCCCTTGCACGCGATACGCAGGCAGGCGGCGCAGCTCGCCCTCGTAGCTGAGCTCCTTGATGTCGTCGAGCTCGCCGCGCGCCATCTGATCCAGCTCGGCCCACACCAGCTCGGCCACTTCGTCGCTGGTCGCAAGCTCGGGCTCACCGCGCACGGCAAACACGAATGGCGCGATCGACATGCCCACGAAGCGGCCGCGCGCGACGGCCGGCAGCTCATCGAGCTGGCCTAGGTACTCGTGCTCGCGTAGGTCGATGCCTACCTCTTCGAAGGCCTCGCGCCGGGCGGTGGCGAGCAAGTCGAGATCGGTCGGATCCTGATGGCCGCCGGGAAACGCCATGTGCCCGGACCACGGATCGCCGGCGCGCTCGCTACGGCGGATCAGCAGCACCTCCGTACCCGACCGCCCGTCTGTGGCGGGCCGCGCGGACCGGGCCGGCCGCAAGATCGTGGCGACTGCAGCACGCCGGGTAATGTCGGGTCGGTCCTGGCGACGCGCGACGCGACCGGCGAGCTTCTCGCGAATACGGTCCAGGTCGAAATCGCGCGCCATCGACGTGATCGGGTAGCGCCGCGCGGCGCCCGAGTCAACCACGAGCCAACCAACCGTTGCGTCGCGCCCTGCCCCGATTTAGGTTCCCCCCGCTCAAGAAGAGGCTTCGCAACCATGGATATCGACACCCTGCGCAAAGGCCTTGCGCTCACCATCGAGTCGACCGCACTCGACTTCCTCGGCGACAAGTACGAAGGCAAGGTTCGCGACAACTACAGTCGCAAGGACGGCCGGCGTTTCATCATCGTGACGGACCGCATCAGCGCGTTCGATCGCGTGCTCGGTACGTTGCCGTGGAAGGGACAAGTCCTCAATTCACTGGCGACGTTCTGGTTCGAGGAAACCAAGCACATCGTGCCGAACCACCTGCTGTCGGTGCCGGATCCGAACGCGATGGAGTGCATCGAGTGCACGCCGCTGCCGGTGGAGATGATCGTGCGCGCGTACCTGACGGGCGTGTCGTCGACGAGCATTCTCACGACGTACACCAAGGGCGAGCGCGAATTCTGCGGGCACAAGCTGCCCGAGGGTTTGAAAGCGCATCAAGCGCTGCCCGCGCCGATCCTCACGCCCACCACGAAGGCGCCGCACGGCGAGCACGACGAGAACGTGTCGCGCGAGCAGATCATCGCGACAGGCAAGGTCACCGCGAAGCAGTTCGACGAAGCGGCGCAGTATGCGATGGCGCTATTCGCGCACGGCCAGAAGGTGTGCGCGGCGCGCGGCTTGATCTTGGTCGACACCAAGTACGAGTTCGGCATCGGCAAGGACGGCCGGATCCTGCTGATCGACGAGATTCACACGCCGGACTCGTCGCGCTATTGGTTCACGAAGAGCTACGGCGAGCGCTTCGCGCAGGACAAGACGCCCGAGTCGTTCGACAAAGAATACCTGCGCCGCTGGCTCAGCGAGCACGGGTGGAAGGGCGACGGCGCCATCCCGACCATTCCGGACGACGTGAAGATCGAGTCGGCTCGTCGCTACATCGAAGCGTGCGAGACCGTGCGCGGCGCGGCGTTCGTTCCGAACCAGGAACCGCCTGCTGCTCGTCTCGAGCAGAACCTGCGCGCCAAGATCTGAGCAACCCATTTCTGAGAAGCCTATGAAAGCCAACGTGTACGTAACGCTGAAAGAAGAAGTGCTCGACCCGCAGGGTGAGGCGGTACGTCGCGCGCTCGACTCGCTCGGCTTTCCGGGCGTGAAGAAGGTGCGTGTCGGCAAGCTGATCGAAATCGACGTCGACGGTGCAAACCGCGCCGACGCCGAGCAGAAGCTGCGCTCGATGTGCGAGAAGCTGCTCGCGAACCCGGTGGTCGAAGACTTCGAGTTCGAAGTCGAGTGAGGCCGCGATGACGAACGCCGGCGTGGCGGACACCCGCACGCGCGAGGGGCTCCTGCTGCTCGGCTTTCTGCTGCTGTGCGCAGCCGGCCTGGTAACCGTGCTGCTGCCGGAGACCCGCGACGACGCGGAGCCAGCCGAGGCCGCAAGCCCCGCAAGCGCGCACGCGCCACAAACGCCACGAACGCCCTGAACGCCCTGAACGCCACCGACCCCGCCGGCACGACAGGCGTTCCCACAGCATCACCCACCACGCCTCCTTTGTGGCGAGCCGCCGCTTACGGACATGTGCGCAAACACTGGTTTTTTGCATGCGCCCGTCCGACACCGCACAATAAAAAGTACAACCGAGGGGTGCCGTTTGCCTCGCCGTACGAGAGTAGTCACCCATAGCCTTCGCTTCTCTGGCTGGATCCTGGCGCTGGCCTGCGTTCCCGCCCCGGCGCTGGCGTGGAGTGAGGCGCCGCTCTGCGCGATCCGTCCCGCCGACGTGCACGAGGACGAATCGTTGGCCGCTGACGAGTCGTTGGACCCGGAGCTCGAGTGCGCACCCCAGCACGGCTCGGTCCTATTCACCGAGACGCCGTGGAGCGCGCCGATCAGCGCCGCCGAAGCCCGCGAGTCGCTTTCGCATGCCGACGAGCTCACCGCCAACGACAAGTTGGACGACGCGCTGATTGCGCTGCGCGTGGTCGAGCACGCCATGCCGCGCATCCGTGATCGCATCGCGCTGCGGCGTGCGGCGATTCTGTTGCGCCTGGGCCGACCTGCGGAAGCCTGCGACGCGTACGCCGTCGCAGAAGAGAGTCCGGAGCGCAACGTCGCCGCAGTCGCGCGCATCGCCATGGTGCGTTGCATGTTGCAGGCCGGACAACACCGCGGCGAGAACGAGCTCGATCGCATCGTGCAGCGCTACCCGAACATGGGCGAGCGCTCCGAGCTACGACTCGAGCTCGCGCGCGCACGCGAGGCCTGGCACGACGTCGACGGCGCAATCGTGATCTACCGGAACATCGATCTGAACGAGCCGGAGAGCGCTGCGGCGGAAGACGCACGAGGGGCGCTCGCGCGACTGCGCGATGCCGGCGCGAATGTGCATGCCTACACGGCAGCGGAGAGCCTGGGCCGTGCCGAGCGCCTCTTTCAACGCGGACCGATCGACGCGGCGCATGCGGCGGTGGATCAGCTGCTCGCCAATGAGCTCCAGCCTGCGCTGCTCGGTCGAGCGCACCTGCTCTCGGCGCGCATCGCACGCGTCGAAGGCCGCTTCGATGTCGTGCGCAGCGAAGTCGCCGTGGCGACGCAGCAAGGCGTGCCGAGCGCCGATGCCGAGCGGCTTCTGCCGCGTGGCGCAGGCGCCGAGGCTGACGCCGATCCTGCTGCGCGTGCCCTCGAAGGTGAAGCGCGCGTGAAGCGCATGCTGGCCGGTCGCAACGTGTCCCGGCTGCAGGGTGGACAGCTGCGCGGCCTGCTCGACCTCGCGGTGCAGTACCAGCTGAGCGATCGCGCAACCGAGATTCTGCAGGCTCTGCGCACGCGCAACAGCTTTCCGGCCGGCGCGCGCTTCGAGGCCGCGATCCTCGGCTTCGGGCTCGCGTCGGATCAATCCGTGGCCGACGTGCTGGAAGGCGTGATGGCCGTGCGCGGCTACACCCTGGCCGCCCGCTATCACCATGCCCGCGCGCTCGAGCGCATGGGGCGCTTCGGAGAGGCCGAAGCCGACTATCTGCGCGTGCTGCGCGAAGACACCGTATCCCCGCGCTACTACGCCATGTGGGCCGACCTGCGCCTGTGGTCGATGCAGAGCGAGCAGACGAAGACCTGCGCACCGGAGGCGGCGCCGACAGACAGCGCAGGCGGCGCCGCAGCCGATGCCGCGCTGGGGAAGGCCGTCGACGACGCGCTCGCGGCGCTGCCCACACGTGACGCTCGTGACGCCGCAGACGCCACCGGCGTGAAGCACGCGCAGGGCGCCGAAACACGCGCGACAGCAGATTCCGTTGCAGCGGACGACGGCGAAGCTCTCGAGACCAGCATCGATGCCGAGGCGCTCGCGAGAAAAGCTACCGAGGAGAAGAATGCCGCGCGCCGCGAGCGCGTGCTGTTGCCGCTCGGCAAAGTCGCCGCGGACTACGGACGGGCCTATCCGTGGTTCTCGCGCGCAGCAGACCTCGTGGAGCTCGATCAGTTCGACGACGCGGCCGACGAGATCGGCGAAGCCTATCTGGCGTGGCGCGATGCGCGCGGCGACCTGCGCTTGCGCTCGGGCCTCGAGGCGGTGCTGACCGGCTCCGCGCCGGCACGGCATCCGGTCGACAATGAGCTGCGCAAGCAGCGCCGCTCGCTCGACATGTCGGCTCGCGCGGCGCTCGGTACCGTAGCCGACGAGCTCGGCGATCCCGGCGTGGCGCTGCGGTTCTTCGGCGTGCGCGGCGAGCTGCGTCCGCGCGCGTACGAAGGCGCCGTCGACAAAGCCGCGGCGAAATACAGCGTGGACCCGAATTTGCTGTTTGCCGTGATGCGCGTGGAGAGCATCTACCACCGGCAGATCGTGTCGTACGCGGGCGCGGTCGGCCTGATGCAGATCATGCCGCGCACCGGCATGCTGATCGCGCGCAAGCTCGGCGTCGAGCACTTCGACGTGAGCGACCTGCTCGACCCCGGCACGAACGTGGAGTTCGCGGCCTGGTACCTGTCGTCGCTGATCAAGCGCTTCGACGGCAGCGTGCCGCTTGCCATCGCCGCCTACAACGGCGGGCCCCACAACGTACGGCTGTGGATGCGTGAGAACCACGCCGGCATGCCGCTCGACGTCTTCCTGGAGCGCATCCCGTTCTCGCAGACGCACGAGTACGTGCGCCGGGTGCTCACCCACTACGCGGCGTACCGTGCTCAGCAGAACCTGCCCATGACGCGCATCGACGTCACGCTGCCCGGGGGCCACCCCGACACCATGGCTTTTTGACATACCCGCCGAGCAGCCTGCGGCTCGCGGCGGAGACCCGTTACATACCCGCCGAGCAGCCTGCGGCTCTCGGCGGAGGGTTGTCTCTGGCGGAAAATTCAGTATACAGGCCGGCCATGAGTGCTCAGGTCTTCGTCGCCAAGGAAAGCGCGTCCGGTGAGCTGCGGGTCGCCGCAACCCCCGAAACCGTGAAGAAGCTCGTCAAGGAAGGGCTCACGGTGGTCGTGCAGGCCGGAGCGGGTGCCGGCGCGAACATCGCCGACGCTGCCTTCGCGGACGCGGGCGCCAGCATCGCGAGCGACGCGAAGGCCGCCTGGCAGAGCGCGGACCTCGTGCTGAAGGTGCAGCCGCCGCAGCAGAACGATGCGCTCGGCTCGCACGAAGCGAGCTTGCTCAAGCAGGGCGCGATCGTGATCGCGCACGTGTTCCCTCATAAACAACTGCCGCTCGTGAAGCTGCTGATGCAGCACAAGGTCAGCTGCTTGGCGATGGACCTCGTGCCGCGCATCAGCCGCGCGCAGGTCATGGACTCGCTGTCGTCGCAGGCGAACATCGCGGGCTACAAAGCGGTGGTGCTCGCGGCGAGCCGGCTCGGCAAGTACTTCCCGCTGCTGATGACCGCGGCCGGCACGATTCAACCGTCCAAGGTCGTGATCATGGGCGCCGGCGTCGCAGGCTTGCAGGCGATCGCGACGGCGCGCCGCCTCGGTGCGCTGGTCGAAGTCTCCGACATTCGTCCGGCCGTCAAAGAGCAGGTCGAGTCACTCGGCGCGAAGTTCATCGATCTGCCAATGCAGGAGAGCGGCGAAGGCCAGGGCGGCTACGCCAAGGAGGTCAGCGCCGACTTCCTCGCGAAGCAGCAGGCCGTGTTGAAGGAAAAGCTCGCGCAAGCCGACGTCGTGATCACGACCGCGCAGGTGCCCGGTCGTCCCGCGCCGCGCCTGGTCACCGAAGACATGGTGAAGGCCATGCGCCCCGGCTCGATCATCGTCGACCTCGCCGCGGACTCGGGCGGCAACTGCGAGCTAACCGAGAACAACAAAGAGGTCGTGAAGCACGGGGTCTTGATCATGGGCCACTCCAACCTGCCCAACACGATGCCCACGGACGCGAGCAACCTCTACGCCCGCAACGTTTACGCCCTGATCAAGCTGATCAACGACAAGGGCACGCTCAAGCTCAACCTCGAAGACGAGATCATCGCCGGCGCGCTACTGACGACCGACGGCGCAGTGCGTCACGCGCCGACAGCCGAAGCCCTCAAGTTGAGCTGATCGCGCCGCGCTGGCGAATCCCAGGACAAGGGGCGCATCCGCGGCTTACGTCGGATTGCGGGTTCGCGTTCGCGAACCCGAGAACAGGCGCGGCTCGGTCACGTACCGCGCTGCGGGCGCGCTCGCGGCTGCATCCCAAATCGCGACGCTCGAGTCTCAGGAAGATCCAGCGCCGCAGAAGCGCGCGATCAACGAAGTACCTCAGAAATGTTGGGACAACGTTACGGAAACGACGTCCAGGTGATAGAAAAACGAGCCTGCGTTCACGAAGTTCGGGCCGTTGACGTCTTTGTCGACCGCTCCGTAGGGAACTTCGAGCCTAGCGATTCCGTCGGCGTTCTTCGGGTCGTAGTTGTACTTGGCGCGCTCGGCCGCGGTGTCGCGATACTTCGACTGAAAGTCGCTGATCGGGTTCGGGTCGAGGCGCACGTTCTTTTGGATGAAGTGCGCGTAGCCCACCGAGAAGTCGGTTTTCTCCGCGATACGCATCGTGATGCCGGCGTGCAGGCCGACGCGACCGAGCATGTAGTCGGTGATGTTCAGGTACTCGACGTCCTGGCCGTCGGTCTCGAACGACACGCCTGCGCGCACCGTGAACAGGCCGGGCAGCACGTTGTAGTCGCCGCCGGCGCGCAGTGAGAGCTGCGTCTTGCCGTGGAACTGCGTCGGCACTACCCAGGAGCCGATGCACTTCTTGTTGGCGTCGAGCTTCGTGCACGTGCCCACGTTCGCGGGCACGGTGCCGATCACGCCACCCGGCTGCGCGTCTTTCAAGACGACCTGAGCCGAGCTGCGCGCATCGCTCGTGAAGATCTGCTTGTCGCTCACGCCGTTGAAGTAGACGACCGCGTTGGCCTCGACGTCCCAGAGCTCCGTGGCCATCGAGTCCTCGACGTGCCGGCCGGCCGCGAGGTGCGCCTCGTCCCAGGTGCGGCTGTACACGCGTGGTGTGATGCGCTTGGCGTAGCGCGCACCGAAGGTCAGCTGGGGCGCCCAGATCGGCAGCGAGTCGACCGTACCCTGCTGGTTGTGCGACGTGTACGGCACGGCGCCGGTGACCGTGGTCACGGCGCCGTGCGCGTCGCGATACGAAAATGGCGCACCCGTACCAAGCGCACCGGTCGTGAGATCGAGCTTGGCCTTCGTCCTCACGCGGTCCGACCACTTGAAGCCGACCGCAATGTCGAGGTTGTCAGTTGGAACGAAGTGCGCCGAGGCGATGATGCCGGGGATGAACAGGTCACGGCCGAACGTGTCGACGCGCACATCGTTGCGCGGCGTGAGGTCCGGCGTGGGGCGCGCCCAGTTCGTGGCCTCGAACGCAGCCACGTTCCACTGAAAACCGAAGCCGAGGCGCAGAAAATCGGACACGCGGTAGCCCGCAGCCGCCAGCGCCGAGAAGTACGACACGTTCAGGTGCGAGCTGAAGTAGCGCGTCGGGTTCGGGCGGAAGCCATTCGGCGTATCGATCCAGCCGTCGCGGCGACCCCAGCCGTTGAGCGTGGCGGCGTCCGGCGGGAGGAAGCCCAGACCGACACCGAGCTTCGACGACAGCTTTCGCGCGAGCGCGAGCTGCGGAAGAATCGGCATGGCGCCCGAGTAACAAACGGTCGGATACGGCTCGTCGAGATACCCGCTGATCGGCTTTCCGTTGAGATCGGTCGCGCCCTTCGGCGCTTGCAGAAACAGGTCCTTGCCATCCGGCGTGCGAATGACGTCATCGCCGCTGACCGATCTTCCCGAATACCCGCCGGTCGGACGAAAGCACGCGTCGACGAGCAAGAACTCCGCACCGCTCATCGCCTGGTCATCCCAGAGATCCGCGAGCAGGGCCGGGTTGCGAGCCATGATCGTCGGGTCGTCTGCGCGCGTGAAGCCCGTCGCGCCGCGCCCGAGCTCGCGCGTGCCTCCCGAAGGAAATTCACTGCCGCCTGCCGCCGCCGTCAGCGGCAACGCACAAACGCACAGCAGGGTCGATAGCCCGAGAACTCGACGCATGCACACCTCTCCAAACGCCGCGCGAGGCTACTATCAATCCCGGGCCCTTGGAAAGTCACGCCGTCTTGGGACACCGCGGCGCGCCTTGGGTCAGCGGTGTCGCCCAGGCTGCCCCGGCGAGCGCTCTCGCTTCTCTCCCGCAGCACCAAACGCGAGCGGCGCGATTGAGTCCTAGCCGCGAGCGCGCCCGCAGCGTGGCGAGCGAGCGTACTTCCTGTACGTGACCGACCCGCACCTGTTCTCGGGTTCGCGAACGCGAACCCGCAATCCGACGTAAGCCGCGGATAGGGTCCCCTGTCCTGGGATTCGCGTTCGCGAATCCCCAAACCAGCGCGCCGCGACTAGCGATCAGCCGGCGAACTCGTCGGGGTCGCCCCCATGCTGATCGTCGAGGTTGTCAAAGCGCGTGTACTCCCGATGGAACAAGCACTTCACGCTGCCGGTCGGACCTGCACGTTGCTTGCCGACGATGATCTCAGCCATGCCCTTGTCGGTGCTCTCCGGGTTGTAGATCTCGTCGCGGTAGATGAAGAGGATCGTGTCGGCGTCCTGCTCGATGGCGCCAGACTCGCGCAGATCCGACAGCTGCGGTCGCTTGTCCTTGGTGCCGCGCGTCTCGACGCTGCGGTTGAGCTGCGAGAGCGCCACCACCGGCAGCTCGAGCTCCTTGGCCATGCCCTTGAGCGAGCGGCTGATCTCGCTGATCTCTTGCTCGCGGCTGTCGGTGCGCACGCCAGCGCGCATCAGCTGCAAGTAGTCGATCACGATCAGCGCAAGCTTGTGCTCCGACTTCAGGCGCCGCGCCTTCGCGCGTAGCTCCATCAGCGTCAGGCCCGGCGTGTCGTCGAGCCAGATCGGCAAGTCGCTGAGCAGACCGGCCGCCTGCGCGAGCTTCGGCCAGTCGTCGCGATCGAGGCGTCCGGTACGCAGCTTGCCGGCATCGACGCGCGCGTCGCTGCACAGCAAACGATTGGCGAGCTGCTCCTTCGGCATTTCGAGCGAGAAGAACGCGCTGGTCGCGCTGCGTGCACGGCACGCATTGAGCGCCACGTTCAGCGCGAACGACGTCTTTCCCATGCCGGGACGACCCGCGATGATGATCAAGTCGCCGGGATGCATGCCGGCGGTCATGCGATCGAGCTTCTCGAAGCCCGTCGGCAGGCCCGTGATGTACTCCTTGCGCTCTGCCGCCGCGGTGATCTGCTCGAACGTGCGCACGACGACGTCGTTGATGTGCTCGTACGGAGACCGCAGCCGGTGCTTCGCGATGTTGAAGATCGCGCGCTCGGCTTCGTCGAGGAACTCCTCCATCTTGCCGTAGTCGCCGTAGCCCTTGGCCGACGTCTCGTGGCACGCGACGATCAGCCGGCGAACCACCGCCTTCTCGCGCACGATCTTGGCGTGCGCCTCGATGTTCGAGACGGTCGGGATCGTGTTGGTCAGCGAGAGCAGGTACTCGTCGCCGCCGACCGCCTGCAGCTTGTGCGAGAGCGAGAGGCGCTCGCGCAGCGTGACGATGTCGACCGGCTGCCCCGACTGAAACAGCTCCTGCATGATGCCGAAGATTCGGGCATGCGCGTCGCTGTAGAAGTCTTCGGCGGATAGGGGAAGCTCGTTGACGGTGTTGAGCGCGTCGTTCTCGAGCAGGATGCCGCCAAGCACGGCGCGCTCGGCCGGCAGATCGCTCGGCGGTACACGACTCGGTCCGGCAGGGGCTCTTCCGTCGCTCATCAGGGGTCGGCGATCATGCCACGGCTCGCGGGGGACATGTTGTGGGTAAGTCTGGATTCGTCCGGTGGAGAGAGACGAGAGTGCTTGCTGATGGGCGTGGGGAGCGGGGGAGTCGGTCCCCTGCTCAGACACACGCAACGGCCATCAGGCGTCGCGGCGCTGACGCGATCAGCGTGAGTGGCCGTTGCTAACTCGCATGGGACCGACCCCCCCGCTCCCCACGCAGCTGTCCCACGCCACCCAAGGTGAGGCTGACAGAGCCCGCCGCCCACACAGGTAGCAGCGCAGACGTGACTGCTCTTGTGGTGGACAGGGCGGCCGACCGTACCGCGTCCATCGCACGATTGATCGCGGACGGAGCGCGCGGCGTGGGGGCGTGGTCCCATGCGAGTTAGCGGCGGCGCCGACGCGTAGGTCGCGTCAGCGCCACAAACGCTTATCGCCGTCGCGTGTGTCTGAGCAGGGGACCATGCCCCCACGCCGCGCGCCCTTCCGGTCGCGCGATGCCGACAGCTGCAACGCCGTCAGCACAGATCTCAGCAACTGGGCAGGATCAGCCCGCGCGCGTGACGACGACTTTGAACGTCGCGTTCACGCCCGAGCCGAACTTGGTCGTCACTTCGAACTCGCCGAGAGCCTTGAGCGCGCCTTCCGGTAACTCGAGGTGCTTGCGGTCGATGTCGATGCCGCGCTTCTTGAGCGCGTCCGCGACGTCACGCGAGGTGACCGAGCCGAACAGCTTGTCGCCCTCGCCGGCCTGCGCGGCGATTTCGACCGTGAGGCCCTGGACCTGCGCCGCCTGACCTTCGGCCACGCTCTTCAGCTTCGCGGCAGCGGCGACCGCAAGCTTGCGCTCGTGCTCGACCTGCTTGACGTTGCTGGAGGTCGCGACCACCGCGAGCGAACGCGGCAGCAGGTAGTTGCGTGCGAAGCCGGGCTTCACGCGGATCAGCTCACCCGCGCTGCCGACCTTGTTGACGTCTTGCTTGAGAATCACATGAACGTGGTTCGCCATGACTTCAAGCTCCCGACGTGAACGGCATCAGCGCGATGTTACGAGCGCGCTTGATGGCAGTGGTGATGGAGCGCTGATGAAGCGCACAGTTGCCGCTGATACGGCGCGGAACGATCTTGCCGCGATCGCTGATGAAGTACTTCAGCTGATTGGCATCTTTGTAGTCGATGGAGACTTCGGAGTCGGCGCAGAAGCGGCAGATCTTGCGCTTGCCGCCACGACGGCGAAGACCAAACGGATCGTTCTCGCCTCCGCGGCCGCCGCCACCCTTCATGTCGTCGTCTTTGTCGCGGCCGTAACCGCCACCGCCGCCACCGTCGTCGTTGTTGCGATATCCGTAGCTCATGACGGCTCCTCCTCGTCCTCGACCGCTTCGCCGCCGTAGCCCGCTTCTTCCATGCTGGCCGGCACGCCGTATTCGTCTTCGACGCTGTGATCGCCGTAGCCGCCTTCATGACGCGACGGGCGCGGCGAGTCGAGCAAGCCCAAGCGCTGGGCAACGCCCGGCTCTTCGTCGGCTTCCGTGCTCGCTTCGAGGCGACGGAACTCGAGGTCCGCGGGATCCACGGTGTACGTTTCGAGCTTGACGTCGCCGTTCATGAGCACCGTCTGGTAGCGCACGACCGGATCGAGCAAGCGCAGGTTGCGCTCGATCTCCGCGACCATGTTCTCGAACCCGAGGTACTTGAAGAACACGAACACGCCGCGGCTCGACTTGTTGATCGGGTACGCCAGCTTGCGCTTGCCCCAGTTGTCGACCTTGATCAGGTGACCGCTGAGCTGGGACACGATGTCCTTCACGCGCGTGGCAATGCGATCCGCTTCGTCGGGATCGATGGTGGGCTGCAAGATGTAGATGGTCTCGTACTCGCGCAGCCGACGCGGGTTACCAGACGTTGTGTGGGTAGCAGTGCTCATTCAGGTTTCCTCTTGGACTTTGGCCCCGAGTCATCAAGACCGGAGCGAGGACGTTGCGTTATCGGTTGCGTGTCGTGACGGTTCATCGCCGCATTCACCGTGTTGTGACGGTTCATCGCCGCATTCACCCCCATACGAACCACATCGGCGGCCGCGAGGGACGCGCTTTCTAGCACACTAGAAAGGCTCACGCACTCATCCTTGCTGAAATCGCTGAGCACGTGGTGCTCGGTGCTGCCTTTTGGAGGCCGGCCGATTCCCACACGAATTCGCGTGAAATCCGCGCCCCCGCACTGACTGACGATGGATTTCAGGCCGTTGTGCCCGGCTGTTCCGCCGCCAACCTTCACTTTCAAGGTTCCGAACGGCACGTCGAGCTCGTCGTGCACGACCACGAGCTCGGGCAGGCCAACCTTCCAGAACGCGAGCGCTTTCTGCACCGACTCGCCACTCAGGTTCATGTACGTGAGCGGCTCGAGCAGCGCCACGTCTTGCCCGTCCACACGGGCTTTGGCGAAGCGGCCCGAGAACTTGTCTCGAAAACCGTCTCCGCCAAAGCGACGCGCCAGCTCCTCGACCACCATGAAACCGACGTTGTGCCGGTTGCGCTCGTACTTCGGGCCTGGGTTGCCGAGACCGACGATGACGAACACGACTCGCTACTACTTGGAGGGCTTGGCCGCCGCAGCAGCCGGAGCTGCCGCAGCCGGAGCCGCACCCGCTGCGCCTGGTGCGCCTGGCGTTGCAGCTGCTTCTTCTTCTTCGGCGCGTTTGCGCATCGTGACGCACGAAACCACGTTGCGCTCGGCAGGAAGAGCCACGACGACGCCCGCCGGCAACGGCAGGTCCTTCGCCTTGATGCTGTCGCCGATCTCGAGAGCCGCGACGTCGACCACGACCTTCGCCGGGAAATGACCGGGCTTCGCGCGCAGCGGAAGCAAGCGGTAGATCACCACGAGCTCACCGCCGGCAACCACGCCCTTGGCCTTGCCTTCGGCAATCAGCGGAACATCGCGCGAGATCACCTTCTCGGTATCGATCTTGTAGAAGTCGACGTGCAGCGGCTTGCGCGTGACCGGATGGATCTGCAGGTCCTGCACCATCACGAGCTCTTCCTTGCCGGAGATGTTGAGCTTAACGAGCGCATTGCGACCGAGCTCGGTCGAGAGCGCCGCAGTCAGCTCCTTCGGCGACACGGACAAGCCCTGCGGCGTGAGGCCGGGCCCGTAGTACACTGCCGGCATGAGACCGCGGATGCGCAGCTGACGCGCAGCGCCTTTGCCGACTTGGTCGCGGAGTTCGGTGGTCAGAGTATGCGCTTCCATGATGTTTCCTCGTCTCGTAACAACACGCCGGAATGTGCGGCGTGGATTGGTTCTTTACACGAAAAGCCGAAGGCTGTTTCGTGGGTATGTCATTTACACGAAAAGCCGAAGGCTGTTTCGTGGGTATGTCATT
>JADGRF010000053.1 GCA_017881055.1 Sandaracinaceae bacterium | reverse complement strand
TGAGAACTGAGAACTGAGAACGGACGTGACTTCGCGCGCGGGGGTGCGCGGAGTCAGGTCAGTATGAAGAAGTGTTACGGCTCGACGGTGAGCTTAGCGACCGGCCAGCGAGAGATCCAAGCCGGGGCCGCCGGTCAGGGTCAGCTCCGCGCCTTGCGCGTGGTAGCCGCCGACGAAGCGCTCTTCCGCCAGCAGAAACGCGGTATCCAGGTCGACGTACTCGACACCGCCGAGTGCAGCCGCCACGTGTGCCATCGCGGTCATGCCGAGCCGAGTCTCGACCATGCCGCCGCACATCAGCGACAGGCCCGCGCGACGCACCGCGCGTCCGAGCGCATACGCCGCACAAGGCCCGCCGGACTTCACGAGCTTGAGATTGACGCCGTGAGCGGCGCGCGCCGCGATCAGCAGGTCGAGCTCCGCGAGTGTCTTTACCGACTCGTCCGCAATCACGGGCACGCCGGCTTCGCGCGTGACGCGCGCCATGGCGTCGAGATCGGTCGCAGCGCAAGGCTGCTCGAAGCACTCGAGCACAAGGCCCGCGCTGCGCGCGCGCCGCACGAGCTCGAGCGCGGTCTCGGCATCGAAGCCTGCGTTCGCGTCGAGCCGAAAGCTCGCATCCGGCACGAGCGCGTGCACCGCGTGCAGCGCGCGCACGTCGTCGTCGAAGCTCTTACCGACCTTCACTTTGAACACGCGAAAGCCGGCAGCACGATGGCGCACCGCCAGCTCGGCCATGTGCGACGGCTCGGCGATCGGCAGGGTCATGTCCGTGACGAGCGTGAGCCGTGGCGCGGTGTGCGTGCCATCCGCGCCGGCAAGCAGCGCGAACAGCGGAACGCCACGCAAGCGCGCAACGGCATCCAGCACGGCGCACTCGACACCCGCGCGCGCGACGGGTGCGTGCGCGAGCTCGGCATCGAGTCGCGACGCGAGCTGCCCGAGGTCGGCGAACGGTAAACCCTCGAACGCCGCCGCCGTGAGCTGCAGGGACGCCAGCAGCTCCGGCTGGTCTTCGCGCGTGACCGGGGGCAGCGCGGCTGCCTCACCTAGACCGACAGCGCTCCTGCCCTGCGCGTCGCGCACGGTGGCCTGCACCAGCACGGCGCGTGTGGCATCGACCCGCCCGCTGGCGATGACGAACGGCTCCAGGAGGGGCACGGACAGGGGCGCGACGGCGAGCTGCGTCAAATGCATGGGCGGAACCGCCGACGAGCATACGGCAAACGCCGGCAGGCCGGCCGCACGAGTTGAAATGCCCGCGAGGCCCGGTGAGACTTGGGGTTGTGTCCGATTCCCGTACGCCCCCCTCCCCGCACGGGCAAACCTCGGCCGCCGTGCGCGACGAGTTGCTCGAGAGCTTCGAGGCCGCGCTCGCCGAGGAGGACCTGACCGACGCTGCGGCCGTTCTCGCCAAGCTCGCGGTCGCGTGCAAGGCCGACGACTCGGAGCTCGCCTACGCGAAGGCGCGCCTGTGTTGGGCCAAAGAAGGCGCCGAGGCCGCACAGCCGCTCTTGGCGCGCGTGGTCGAGCTGGACGACAGCCACGCCGACGCGCACTACGATCTCGGCTGCCTAGCGCAAGACCTGGGTGCAGCTGACAAGTCGCTCCAGCACTTTCTACGTGTGCGCACGCTCGACGCGCTGCTCGACAAGCTGCATGGCCTCGGCACCCCCGAAGAATTCGACGCGATCGAGCGCGTCGCGCGCGAGGTGCTGGAAGAGCTGCCGGAGCCGTTCGGCAGCCGGCTCGCGAAAGTGCCCGTGCTGATCGAGCGCAGACCGGCGCGTGACTTGGTCGAAGAAGGCTTCGATCCGCGCGCATTCGGCCTGTTCGAAGGGCCGACCGATGCCATGCCCGGCACCCCAGAGCCAACGCGCATCGTGATCTTCGCCTGCAACCTGCTGGCGGCATTCCCGGACGACGAAGACCTGTGCGAGCAGGTCGAGATCACGCTGCTGCACGAGGTCGGGCACTTCTTCGGCCTCGACGAAGACGACATGGAACGACTCGGATTGGACTGAAGGAGAAATGTGAATGGCGGCCGAGCAAGACAGCGATCCAGTCTACGTGATCGAGGCGATCCCCGTCGGCGGCGAGAACGAAGTCGATTCGCAGGATGTCGCAATCGAGCGTATTCCGACGCCCACGCATCTTCGCCTGTACAACGAGCTGGGGCGGGGCGGCATGGGTCACGTGCATCCGGCCACCGATCGCAACCTGCTACGCCACGTGGCGCTCAAGCGCCTCGACAAGAACTACGCCAGCACGCCGTTCTACCGCGACGGCTTCATCGCCGAGGCGCAGATCACAGGGCAGCTGGAACACCCGAACATCGTGCCCGTTCACGAGCTGGCCGTCGACGCGCAGAACATTCCGTACTTCACGATGAAGCTCGTGCAGGGCGTGTCGTTCGCTCACTGGCTCAAGCAAGGCCGTCACGGCGTGGGCATGACCGAGCGGCTCGAAGAGGGCCTCGACATCTTCCTCAAGGTCTGCGACGCGGTCGCCTACGCGCACCACCGCGGCGTGATTCACCGTGACTTGAAGCCCGAGAACATCATGATCGGCGACTTCGGTCAGGTGTACTTGATGGACTGGGGCCTGGCGCGCTTGACCAAGACGCGCCCCGCGTCCGGCTCGCACGCGCAGATGGAAACGCCGGGGCCTGTCGGCACGCCGGGCTACATGGCGCCCGAGCAAGCCCGCGGCAACCCGAACGAGATGGACGAGCGCTCGGACGTGTTCGGTCTGGGCGCGCTGCTCTACGAGCTGGTGAGCGGCAAGCTGCCGTTCGGTGATCCGTCGAGCACGCAGGAGTTGATGCGCCGCAGCGAGCAGGGCCTGGTGATTCCAATTGACGAGGCGGCGGCGCGCAGCGGCGTGGCCAAGCGCTTACGGGTGATCGTGGAGCGCGCGACGGCTCCTGCGCGCGACCAGCGCTATCAGACCGTGATCGAGCTGCGCAAAGACGTGCATGCGTTCCTGCGCGGCGGTCTGCATCTGCCACGCAGGGGCTTTCGTCCCGGCGAGCTGATCCTGCGCGAAGGCGACCGCGGCGACAGCGCGTACATGATCGTGACCGGCAAGTGCCGCGCGTTCCACGGCACGGGCGACGCCCAGGAAACGCTCGCGATCATGAACCCCGGCGACGTATTCGGCGAGATGGCGCTCGTGCTCGAAGAGCCGCGCGCAGCCAGCGTCGAGGCCATGGAGCCGGTCACCGTGCTCGTGCTCGACAAGCAGACCATGATGGAGGGCCTGGGCGTGGACGGCTGGACCGGCGCTCTCGTGCGTGCGCTCGCCACCCGCTTCCGTGATCTCGAGCTGCAAGTACGAAACGCCGGCTTCCGGCGCACGCTCGAAACCCCACGCTGAGCGCGTTCAACGAGTAACGGCATTCGTGTGATCCGGCAGCGCCAGACAACCGAGGCTCGCGAGCACGTAGCCGATGCAGAACACGTCGATCGTGTGTGCGTGGGCGGTCACGTCCGCCATCTGATCGCCGCCCAGCAGCGCGCCTAGCGTCAACACGCTGACCACGCTGCCGAGGTAGCGCAGCGTCGACGTCGCGCCCGCCGCCATGCCCGAACGCTCGCCGGACACCGACGTGAGCGCCGAGGTCTGCGCGGGGGCACCCGATAGGCCGAGGCCGATGCCGAGCAACACGAGCGCGGGGATCGCATCCGACGGCACGAGAAAGCTCCCGATGTGGCGCAGCAGCAGCATGCCAGCGAGGCCCGGCAGCACGGCGATCAGCGCGGTCTTGCGCGGACCGATTCGGTCGGTGAGCCGGCCGCCGAGCGGAGCGCAGATGAACATCGCAATCATCATCGCAAACAGCACCCGGCCCACGGCGTGCGCCTGCGCGCCGCGCACTCGCTCGAAGTAGCCGGGCAGCTCGAACAGAAGGCCGTACATCGAAAAGTTCTGGAGCGCGACCACGCCGCTGCCCGCGCTGAACGCGCGCACGCGGAAGATGCGCGGATCGAGCACGGGGTCGCGCTGACGCAGCTCCCAGAACACGAACGCCACGATCGTCACGAGGCCCGCGCCGAGCAGCGGCCAACGCAGCGCGACCGGTCCCTTCGACGAGATCACGAGCGTAGCGAGCGCCACGGTCAGGAGCAGCGAGCCGATCCAGTCGAAGCTGCGCGCGAACGCACCGAGCGTCTTGCGCTCGGTGTGCGAAGCCGGCAGGCGGTAGATGCGCGTCAGCACGGCGGCGAGCGCGACGCAGGGCAGCGCGACCACGAAGATCGAGCGCCAGCCAAAGAGGCCGAGCAGCTCGCCTCCGATCGGCGGACCGATCGCCGCGGAGAAACCCATGGTCGCGCCGACCCAACCAAACACGCGACCGCGTCGCTCGGCCGGCACGTGCACACGCAAGAGGGCCATGGTCGCTGGCACGATCAGCGCGCCGCCGCACGCGAGCAGCGCACGCGCCATCACCAGGCCGACAAGGCCCTGTGAAAAGAAACCGACGCAGCTGCCGACGGCCTGCAAGAACATGCCGATGCGTACCGTGCGCGCGTGCCCGAGCGCGTCGGCCAAACGGCCGCCCGGGCTCTGGCCGACGATGTTCACGATCAGATAGCTCGTGACGAGCAAGCTCGTGACCAACGACAGCTCGCGATGCAAAGCCTGACTGATCGACGGCAGCGCGACCGCGATCATCGTGGAGCCGAGCGGCGCCTGCGCGGCTGCGAGCAAGAGAGCCGCGAGCGCGGGCGTGCTCACGCCCTCGTGCGCGATCACGGGCGCCGCTGGCGCAGCTGTCGAGACTGCCTCGGGTTCGGTCACAGGCTGCCTGACGCTCCAGACGCATTCTCACGCCCACCGCGACCGGTCGAGATCGGTCGTAACTGCAGCAGGAACAGCTCGTCAGCCACGAACGCCCACTCGAGATCGAGACCTGCACCGAAACCGGCTTCGCAGCGACGCGCAAGCTCGTAGAGCTGTGCGAGGCGTCGCTCGTCGAGACAGAACCGTTGCACCATGGCGTCGTCGACCGGCACTTCGAGCGTGCCGCCATCAGCTGCACGACGAATCGCGATGTCTTTGTCGCCAAGGCGTGCTTCGAGCACCCGCCCGTCGCGCGCGAGACGATGATGATCGGGCGTGACCAGGCCCGCGACCACGGCTTCGCCCAGGCCCCACGTGCCTTCGATCACGTATTCCTCGGCGCCCGTGACCGGGTTGCGCGTGAACAACACGCCGGCGCACAGCGGATCGACGAGCTTCTGCACGACCGCCGCGATCTGCACTGGGCCGGTGATGCCCTTCTTCTTGCGATACGCGACCACGGCCGGCGCCTGCGCGCTTTCGTGCACGCGCTCGAGCCCGTCGACCACCGCAGCTGGCGTCGCCAAGTTGAGCAGCGTGAGATACTGGCCTGCGAAGCTGGCTTCCGCGCTGTCTTCGCCGATCGCCGACGAACGCGCCGCAAACGGTCCGCGCAGCTCCGCGCACAGCGCAAGCACGCGCGCAGTCACGTCGGGGTCTGCCGCTACCAGCTGCGAGAGCGCGTGCACGGACAGCGCGAAGCCGCCCGGCACGGGCAGCCCCGCACGAGTCGCGGCACCGAGGTGGACGCCCTTGCCGCCGAAGATCTGAAGATCTTGGGCGGCTTCCAGCGCCACGATGCCCGCAGTGCCGAGACCGGCGTCGTGTGAACCTGCAGTCGCGAATTTCACGGCGCCAACAGTCGCACTTCTCCCGCCCCGCCGTCGACACGAACTCGCTGTCCGTCCTTGATAAGGCCGATTGCGGTCTTGGTGCCGACCACGCCTGGGATGCCGTACTCGCGCGCGACGATCGCCGCGTGCGAGAGCGCACCCCCGCGCTCGGTGACGATCGCACCGAGCAGCGGCAGGAGCACGTTGAAGTACGGTGAGGTGGAGCGCGCGATCAGCACGTCGCCTTGCTTCACCTTGGCGAAGTCGTCGGAGTCGAGGACGATTCGCGCAGGGCCTTCGTAGACGCCCGAGTTTACCGGAATGCCGCGGATCACCTGCGCCGAGCTCTCTTGCTGAGTCGGCTGGAACAGATTGAACAGGAAGATGTCGATGGCGCGGGCCATCCGGGCCGCGGGCGCCGGCAGCCACTCCGCAGGGGGCGGGGCCGAAGGCGGAAACCCGAGCAGCTGAGGCACCTTCGTGCCATCGGTCGTGGCACGCCACTGGGCGCGCGCGCGCAGCTCGTCGCTCGAGGGGCCGCCCTGCCCGCGCAACAGCGCGATCATCTCGTCGTACGCAGCATCTACGATCAGCTCGGGCTCGGCGAGCCGGCCAGCTTCCGCTGCACGGCGACCGACCTCGAGCGCTGCGCGACGCATCAACCCGGTCGACCAGCCATCGTTATAGTGATCGCGTTCGTCGCGCAGGCGATAGACCGCGCGCGCATCCGCCAGCAACTCGTCGAAACGAGCGCGGTGCGCCGCGGGAACGCGATCGCGCAGCTTGGCGACGTCGCTCTCCACCGCGTCCTGACCCTCGCGTGCAGGGCTCGGCTGGATCTCGGCGCGCAAACAGTCGACCAGCGTCTGCGGCAGCTCCAGCGCGAAGCGGTCGCACAGATCGTAGCCCGTCACGACTCGGTACGAGACCTCGTCGAGCCACGCCCGCGCCGCTTCACCGACGGCACCCGCGCTGTTGCGCAGCGCGTCGAGCGCTTCGGCCGGGGATCCGTTCTCCAGCAACGCAGCAGCCGCGGGGTTACTTCGTAGCTCACTCAAAAGGCGCGCCACCTGCTCGTTCGCCACGCCCGTCGAGACCGCGCTGTAGCCCTTCACGGTACGCAGCAGCGTATGCGAGGGATCGCCCGTCCATTCCTTGGCGTGCGACAGGAAGTCACCGATCGGCAGGCAGGCCGTGATCGTGAACCGACCGTGCCGGTACACACCGTTCTTCGCGTTCGCGTAGGCAGCACCGAGATGTCCTTCGAGACCGGCGTCGTCCAGCGAGCGCGGGTCCACGCGCTGCACGGCAAGGTTCTCCGCGATCGCGCGGGGCTTCATCTCGTTGTCCCAGTACGCGAGATCCTGGAGCCACGAGCGCCGCTGCACCGCATCCGCAGAGGTCTTGATGCGCGCGCGAATCTCGGGGTGGAACCACGTCAGTAGCTTGAAGATCGGCTTCGGCGGCGGCCCTTTCGCGGACTCCGGCGCGCCGACGGGGCGCGGCGCCGAGTACAGAAAGCCGTGGATCTGCACGTAGTCGAGGTGGCTGAGCAGAAGGCCGTACAGCTTCGTGCCCTCTGCGAACCCCCGACTGAAGTTGCCGAGAAATACGTCGCCGACGAACTTCGTGCTGGGGCGAGGGAAGTGCGTGAGATCGAGCTCCCAGGCGCCGGGACGCGGCGCTTCGAACGATTTGCCGTAAGCCGTGTTCATCAAGTGACCTTTCTGCAACGAACGGGTGACAAGCCTCGCACAATACGAGCGGGGCGAGTTGCTGTCGATGTTTCAGGCGGGATCTCTGTCGGGCCTTCATTCGGCTTCGCCGCTGCTCGTCTGGGGGCTGTTCTCCCGCCTGCTCGGCCTGGTGTTTCTGATCTCGTTCACGTCGCTGTCGACCCAAGCGCTGGCGGTCGCGGGTGAGTTCCCGACGCTGCTCTGGCTCAGTCACAAGAACGCGATGCTGCGCACGCTGATCGGTGTCGGCCTCGTGTCGCTCGCGATCATCTACGGCGGGCCCTGGACGCCCGTGGCGTTCGCTGCTTGCTACGCGGTCTACCTGTCGCTCGATCGCGGCATCGGCCTCGTGTTCCCCTGGGACTGCGTCTCGGACACAGCCACCACGCAAAGCACCGCCGCGCAGACCCACTTGAAACGCCCAAGCAAGCTCATTGCCCACCCCACGGCGCTCCGACGATGCGCCGAGCCGCCGGCCAGACTATCGCCGCCGGCACGAGGATATCATCCGTCCCGATATCGCCTGCCGCAGGGCGGGCTTCAGAAGGTGCCGCCGAGTAGACACGCGCGTCGAAACCGTGCAATCGGCAGAGCTCGACGCTGCCACAAAGCACGCCACTGGATTCTGGCACGAGGGCATTGGGTCGCTTGCGCTCAGCGACCTGCACGCGCAACCGCCGCAG
>JADGRF010000052.1 GCA_017881055.1 Sandaracinaceae bacterium | reverse complement strand
CTTCTCTTCTTGCGCGATCGGTTTCGCGCACTGGGTACCGATGCCGATGTCGTCCATCCAGATCAAATCGCGGATGACGATGATGCCGTGCGAGTGGACGGCAAGCGCTACGACCTCGTGTACCGTCCACACCGCGTCGAGGTTGGGAAAGGAGATGGCCGAGGTTGGGCAGACGTTGCCACAGGTCGAGCAGCCGACCATGCAGCTCATCGGGTCGGTCGCCACCGCGACGCCCTCGTTCATCTCGCACACGGCGCGACCGCAGGTGACGTAGCAGAGCTGGCAGCCGATGCACGACTCGGCATCCACACTCGGGAACCAAGGGATCTCGTCGCGCGCGATGCCGTGCCAAGGTTTCTGCTTGTCGTCGCTCATGGTTCTTTTCTCCATCCGTCTCGTGCTCGCCAGCCAGCGAGCATCCGTGTGTAGTTGAGCCGCTCCCAGGCGTGCGGGTCGGGTGCAGAGTGTAGGTCGAGCACGCCGCGCGCCTCGGCACTCGACTTGTAGCCCTTGGTGTCAAGCCAGTGCATGAGCTCGTCGCGAAGCACCGCCACGTGCTGTGGGCCGCGTTCGAGCAGCACAGACGCAAGCTGCACGACGTGCGCGCCGCTGAGGATCGCCTTGGCGGCGTCGAGCCCGGAGTGCACGCCACCGGTGCATGCGAGCGCGAGCTTGGTGGTCGGTGAAAGGAGTGCGAGCGCATGGAGTCGAAGCGGGAGCTCTGCCGAGGTCGATGGAAGCAGTCGGCGATCCACGTCGAGCGTGTCGAGCGCGATGTCGGGCTGGTAGAAGCGGTTGAAGACCACGACCCCGCGCGCGCCCGCTTGCTCGAGGCTGCGCACGAACGCGGGCACCGAAGCGTAAAACGGCGTGAGCTTTACGCTGACTGGCACTTTCACCGCGTCGACCACGGAACGAACCACATCGAGTTGCCGCTGCTCGACGGCCGCGCCTGTCTCCTCGGGAGATGCCGCGACCTCGTACAGATTCAGCTCCAGAGCATCGGCTCCCGCGCTCTCCAGGCGCTTCGCATACGAGGTCCAGCCGCTGGAGCTGGTGCCGTTGAGCGATGCGAGAACAGGCACATCGACGCGCTGCTTGAGCCGTTCGAGCTCTGCGACGTACGGCTCGGTGTCGACCGAGAACATTCCCGAACCCGGACGGATGCTCTGCGTCTCCGCATCCATGTCGATTCGCGCGTCGATGAACCGATGCACCGCCATTTGCTCGTGAATGAGCTGCTCCTCGAACAGCGAGTGCATGACGACAGCTCCCGCGCCAGCAGCGACAGCTTTGGCGATCGCGTCGGGGTCTCGCGACAAAGGACTCGCAGCCACGACCAGCGGGCTTCGCAATGAGAGTCCGAGCCACGTGGTGGATAGGTCAGCCATGAGTCTTCTCCGGAGGCATGTGAACCTGCGCGAGTTGCTCGTAGAGAGCGCGCCGTTGCCGAACCGCTTCGCGCGCCGCGTCGACGAGCATCGCGTAGCGCTCGGGAGAGCGCAGCTCCACCATGCGGAAGCGTGCTTCGCTCTCCATATACGTCGCGACATCGAGCTTCTCCGGACCCGAGTCGAGCACAAGTGGCGCTTCTCCGCGCGGGATCCGCGCGGGATCGAAGCGATAGAGCGGCCACATGCCGCTATCGATGGCTCGCTTTTGTTGCGTCGGCGCGTGTACGAGATCGTAGCCGTGGGCGATGCACGGGCTGTGCGCGATGATCAGCGACGGGCCTGGATGCCGCTCGGCTTCGAGGAACGCCTCCACCGTCTGCGCGCTGCGCGCTTGCATCGCGACCTCGGCCACGTACACATGCCCGTAGCTCATCGCGAGCAGGCCTAGATCCTTCTTACGCGTCGCTTTGCCTGCTGTCGCGAACTTGGCGGCCGCGCCGAGTGGCGTGGCCTTGGATTGCTGACCACCAGTGTTCGAGTAGACCTCCGTGTCGAGGACCAGCACCTTCACGTTCTTGTGCGATGCGAGCACGTGATCGAGCCCGCCGTAGCCGATGTCGTAGGCCCAGCCGTCGCCACCGACGATCCACACGCTACGTGGCACGAGCGCGGCGCTCACCTCGAGCAGTGCTTGCGCTGGGGGGGACCCGTCTCGCTCGAGCTGGCCGTCGAGCTCGCTCACGCGCCTGCGCTGATCACTAATCCACGCTTCGCCGTGGCCGGTGGCGAGAAGCTGCGCGACGAGTGCAGCGGGCAATCGCGGCGCCAACGCCTGAAGCAGGTCGCGTGCGAGCGCAGCTCGTACATCGAGAGCAAGTCGCATGCCCAGGCCGAACTCTGCGTTGTCCTCGAACAGCGAGTTGGACCAAGCAGGACCACGGCCGTCTCGATTCGTCGTGTACGGCGTCGTCGGCAGATTGCCACCGTAGATCGATGAGCAGCCCGTGGCGTTGGCAACGAGTAAATGATCGCCGAAGAGTTGCGTGAGCAGACGCAGGTACGGCGTTTCACCGCAGCCGGCGCAGGCACCGGAGAACTCGAACAGCGGCAACCGAAATGCGGCTGTTCGCTTGTCGATGGGCAGGTCGGTCAGCGGCGCGGATTCGAGCGTTTGGAAGAACGCGAACGCCTCGCGCTCGGCGTCGCGATGCGCGGCGAGTGGCTCTGATACCAGGGCTTTGCGACGTGGCTTGAGCCTGTCTTTCGCCGGACAGACCTCGATGCAAAGTCCGCAACCCGTGCAGTCCTCGGGCGCGACCTGCACGGCATAGTGAAGTTCGTCGAGCGCAGGCTCGAAGGCTTCGGGCACGGAACGAAAGCTCGCGGGAGCATTTGCAAGTTGCGCGGGACCAAAGACCCTGGTCTGAATCGCCGCGTGCGGACAGATCATCGAGCAGAAGTTGCACTGCACGCAGACGTCCGGCTGCCAGATGGGGATCTCGAGTGCGAGCGCGCGCTTCTCGAACTGGCTCGTGCCGCTGGGCCATGTTCCGTCGGGCGGAAATGCGCTCACGGGCAGCTCATCGCCGCGCCCTTCGAGCAAGAGTCGCGTCACACGTTGTACGAAGTCTGGCGCGTGCGCGGGCACCGCGTGCGCGCGGCGCCGCTCCGTGGAGACAGTCGCGGGAACGGCAACTTCATGCAGCGCGGCCAAAGCCGCATCGATCGCGGCGACGTTGCGCTTGACCACCTCGGGACCACGACGACCCCACGTCTCTTCGATCGAGCGCCGCACCTGCTGCATGGCGTCTTCGACCGGGAGCACCTTCGACAGTGCGAAGAAGCAGATCTGCATCACGGTGTTGATGAGTCGCCCAAGCCCCGCCTGTTCGGCAACGCCGTACCCATCGATCACGAACAAGCGACAACGCTGCCGCGCGAGTTGCTGTTGTACCTCGTGCGGAAGCGAGTCCCAGACGCGCTCGGGCGTGACCGACGTGTTGAGAAGCACGCTCGCTCCGGGCATCGCGGCGAACAGCACGTCACGCCGTTCGAGGAACTCGGGATCGTGCACCGCGATGAACTGTGCGCGCCTGATGCGATACGTCGAGCGGATGGGACGTGGTCCGAAACGCAGATGCGAGATGGTCGTGGAGCCGGCTTTGCGCGAGTCGTATTCGAAGTGTCCCTGCGCGAACAACTGCGTCTCCTCCCCGATGATCTTGATGGTCGATTTGTTGGCCGAGACGGTGCCGTCTGCGCCCAGTCCGAAGAACAAGGCGCGAGACACGTCGTCCGGCTCGAGATCGAAACTCGGGTCGAAAGCGAGCGACGAGCCCGACACGTCGTCACGAATGCCGACGGTGAAGCGCCGCTTCGGCGGCTGCGCGAGCATGTTGTCGAAGACTGCTTTCACCATCGCCGGCGTGAGTTCCTTCGAGGCGAGCCCGTAGCGGCCGGCGCATAGGCGAGGCAGTGCCGCGCGGGTACCTTGGGCTACGGCTTCGACGAGTGCCGCCGTGAGCTCTTGGAACAGCGGCTCGCCAGACGACCCAGGCTCTTTCGTTCGGTCGAGCACCGTGATGACTGAGGCCGACGCGGGCAGCGCCGCGAGCAAGTGTTCGAGCGAGAACGGTCGAAACAACCGGACCTTGAGCACGCCGACGCGCTCGCCGTTCTTGGCCAGATGATCGACGGTTTCGTGTGCACACTCGGCCCCTGAACCCATCAGTACGACGACTCGTTCGGCCTCGGCATGGCCGACGTAGTCGAAGAGCCGGTAGCGACGCCCGGTCAGCTCGGCAAAGCGCGCCATGGTCTGAACGAGCACGGCAGGGAAGCGCGCATAGAAAGGCTCCACGGCTTCGCGCGATTGAAAGTACGCATCAGGGTTCTGCGACGTGCCGCGTACCACGGGATGATCGGGATCGAGCGCGCGAGCGTGGTGCGCGCGCACCGCGTCGGCATCGATCAGCGAGCGCAGTGTCTCGTCGTCGAGCGGGAATACCTTCGTGATCTCGTGCGAGGTTCGAAAGCCGTCGAAGAAATGCAGAATGGGCACGCGCGCGCGCAACGTCGCCGCGTGACCGATGGCCGCGAGATCCTGCGCCTCTTGCGCCGAGCCAGACGCGAGAAGCGCCATACCCGTGCTGCGCGCAGCCATGACATCGGAGTGGTCACCGAAGATGGAGAGCGCGTGCGTCGCAACCGTGCGCGCCGCGACGTGCATGCAGAACGACGTGAGCTCGCCGGCGATCTTGAAGAGATCGGGAAGCATGAGCAGCAGGCCTTGCGAGGCCGTGAACGTCGTGGTGAGCGCACCTGCTTGTAGGGACCCGTGGATCGCTCCTGCCGCGCCTCCCTCCGACTGCATCTCCACGACCTCGGGCACCGTGCCATAGAGATTCCCCCGACGATCGGCGGACCACGAGTCTGCGTGCTCGCCCATGATCGAGGCTGGAGTGATCGGGTAGACGGCGATCACCTCGCTCAGGCGATAGGCAACGTCGGCAACGGCCTCGTTGGCGTCGAGCGTTCGGGAACGAGCGGGGCTCTTCACGGGTTCTTCGTCCTTCCGATACCGTCACGTAAGCACGGCCGGCGCATGCGCTCGGGCACGCCGTGCCATAGTGCCCAGGGAAGGACGACCGCATGAGCCACGAACATCCCCATCCCCCTTCGGCGAGAGCGGACGACCTCGGCCGTGCCTTTCTGGTGGGCATCATCTTGAACCTCGCCTTCGTCGGCATCGAAGGCGCATTTGGCGTGCTAGCTCACTCGACGGCGCTGCTCGCCGACGCCGCACACAATTTGAGTGATGTTCTCGGTCTCGTGATGGCGTGGGGCGCGTCCGCGCTTGCGCGTCGAACGCCTTCGAGTCTTCATACCTACGGCTTCCGACGCTCGACGGTGCTCGCCGCGCTCGCGAACGCAGTGCTGCTCCTGGCCGCAGTCGGGGCGGTGGCTTGGGAAGCCATCGGGAGATTTCGCGCACCGACCGAGCCACATGGCATCATGATGATGTGGGTCGCGGCCGTTGGCGTCGCCGTCAACGGAGTCTCCGCGCTGCTCTTTCGCAGGGACAGTGCGCACGACGCGAACGTCCGCGGTGCGTTCCTTCACCTGGTCGCTGACGCCGCTGTCTCGGCGGGTGTGGTGGTAGCCGGAGCCATCCTGTGGAAGACGGGATGGGGCTGGATCGATCCCGCCACGAGCCTTCTGGTGTCAGCTGTCGTGCTCGTCGGAACCTGGAGCCTCTTGCGCGATGCTCTGCATCTCGCAATGGACGGTGTGCCGAGGCATATCGAGCTTGGGGAGGTCAGGGCGTTTCTCGCCGGCTTGCCCGATGTCGATGCCGTCCACGATCTTCACGTGTGGGCGATGAGCACGACGGAGGTCGCGCTCACCGTGCACCTCGTGATGCCGTGGCGCGACTGTCCGCCGGCGTTCCTCGCGGGGCTCGACCACGAGCTCGAGGAACGCTTCGGTATCGCGCACGCCACGGTGCAGCTCGAGCCTGCTGCAGACAGCACGTGTGCGCGCAACCAAGCCGGAGCCTTGTAACGCCAGCGCAGTCGTTTCGACCTCCCACCGGCATGCTGCGGAGTTGCACTTCATGCAGCCTGGCGCTTCCGCTCGCCGCCGCCATTCGCGGAACGAGCGGACCTCTTGACTGGACCTGTACATGCGTATATTCGCATGTACACG
>JADGRF010000303.1 GCA_017881055.1 Sandaracinaceae bacterium | reverse complement strand
CGGATGGGCTCGGCATGGTCTCCTGGTGAAATGACCCGGCGTTGCAGGTCCCTCGTTCCACGGCGCTGAGCTGGATCCGTCGTGGCCTGGGCGACGTCGTCTCGTTTGGTCGTAACGATCGGGGCGAGCCCCGCGACGCGCGATCGTGTCGCCACACTCGAACGTCGGACCAGGATGCTCTCCGCGGAGTTGCGACTGGTGCGGGCCTGCTGATTGTCTCCGGCTTCGAGTTCGAACGCTTGCGCGTTCCCGATGCCGCCGATGGACGGCTTGGCACTCCCGCCCGCACTGCAACCTACGACAATCGTAGGCGCCATGAAACGCCTCTCCGCGCCCGGACCACGGCCTCAGTCACCCGGCAGCGGGACGATCTGGGAGCACTTCTGCCCGAGAACGTCGGCCGCCTCGCCAAACCGGTCAGTTAGAGCGCGTAGCGCAGCTGCAACTGCGCACCGGCGATCCGCAGCTTGGTTGCACCTGCCACGCCCGACGTAGCCAGCCCGGGCGCTTCGAGCACCGGCACGACCGCTGCGCTGACTCGAGCAGAGTCCGCGGAACTCGGTGCGGCAGGGTGCGCGAAGAAACCGACATCCAACATGACCCAAGACAGATAGCCGACGAAACCGAACACGGCGGCGAACAAGCGTTCCGCACTCTTGCCGCAGATCTGGTCGTGCCTGCCAGGCGCACACGTGGGTGCGAAGCTGGCGACGGCAGCGCCGCTCACCGCACCGGCGCCGGTGGCGAGCAGCATCCCCAAAATCGCGTAGCCGGCGCCGCTGCGATCGTCGTAGACCATGTGCACCAACGCCGGTGCAGGCACACCCACCAGCGTAACGAGCACCGCCCCAAAGCCCGCCTGCGAGCCGGCTGCTAGGTCGACCGAAAGTGCCAGCGGCGGCGCCAGGTACGCCGCCGCAAGCGGACCACGGAACCACTGCAGTTCCTCGGCCTGCTGCACCGGACGCGGTCGTACTAGGCGTTCTGCGGCCTGAGCGCTGGCGACCGACGCGAGCGCGCCATACGCAACGCCGAATAGCAACACCAACGCGCAGCCTCGGCGGGAGCCGTGATCCGCCACGCAGCGGGTGAGCTTCCGTCGCAGCCTCGGACCGGGAAGGCTCGTACGCATGGCAGGGCTTCTACCAGCGTGCGGTGCAGCTGACAAGCGAGAACGCGGGCAGTGTCTGCCAGCATCGCGGTCGCAGATGTCTCGTAGATCGTAGTCCACACGAACGGCCTCTCCGCGCCCGGACCATGGCCTCAGTCCCCCGCCAGCTGGCCGATTTCCCGGCATTTCTGCCGCCGCAGTGAGTGTCAGGTTATGGAACGAGATCCAGCTTGCTGACGTTGTGATGGAAACAGGCAAAACCAGCCGCCGGAAGACGCTCGCCGGCTGGCTCCTCGAGCGTCAACGCGAGCGTCAACGCGAGCGCACCGTGGCCCGTGTCGAGAGTTCCTCGTATCAGGGGATAGTCCCCTGAAGTCGGTGCCGGTGGCGAGGGCGGCAGGTGAGCATGGTAGGTGCCGCCGTCGACCCAAAAAACGATGTCGGTCGTGCCGTCATTGGAGCGCGCGACGCTCACCACTCTGCGCTCGAGCATCTCCGGCTGAGGGCCGTAGAATACGCGGAAGTCGGAGTAGCTCCACTTGTCCTGCGGCCGGAGGACGACGAGCGTGTGGCCACCGTCGTCGGTGATCGCAACGGTCTCGAGCGCGACTGGCGTCGAAAAATCGTAGACCGGCAAGGTCTCGACAGCGTGCTCGTCGAGTATGGCGAGGGCACCGGAGTCCGAGTCAGGGTTGCCGCCACTCAACCGCAAAGCGGAGACCTTGCCCGCTTTGCGCTCGATTAGCAGTGATTGCGACGGCGGGCCGCCAATGGTGAAGTCGATGCGCTCATCGCCATTGTCCGGGGTGCCGGTGTCAACGACCCGAGAAACGGCCACGCGGGTGAGCACGTCGTACGGAGTCGAGACGCGATTGAAACTGTCGGACGCATCCTCAGACACGAACATGCGGGGCTCACCAGTGTGCGGGTCCCGGTCAACCACCCACAGGTTGTTCAACCCTTTGCCAACGGCTCCTACCATCGTCAGCTCAGCCGTACGCGCCTCGCCAAGCAGCGGATTGCAGTCGGTAAGGCTCTCTGCGGCTCCGCTCGAGCTGGACCCACAGGCGGCCAAGACAAGTAGCGCCGACAGAGCGACCGGGGTGAACCTGACGACGTGGGGGTGCACAGTGCTGCCGGACATGAGCCACGCTTGTAGACGAAGCCGCTTGGAAGTCCAGGGGGCTCGCTGAACCACCACTGATCGATCGTAGGAGGCGTGAACGGCCTCTCTGCGCCCGGACCACGGCGTCAGTCCCCCGCCCGCCGGCCGATCTCCCGGAAGTTGCGCCGCGGCAGCTTCGACGACGACGAGGTTCACGCGCTCAACGCGACGGCCCGGAGCCATCGTGGAGCGGCGAGCGCACCCGTGGAAAGCAAGAAGGCCGGAGGTAGCAGCCTCCGGCGGCCAAGGTCGCAGTCACGGAGGCGAGGGAGGGCAGGGTTGGGTACGGCCGAGACCGGGAGTGAGGCCGGGCAGATCGCTGCAGAGCACTACCGGGCTGAGGCCACGTGCCGGGGCCGAACTGCCGTCCGGCCCATGCCGGGCAGGGCGGGAAGCTCGAAAATCAGCGGGTATTTGCGGTTAGTGCCAGGGCATTGCGTGCCCGCGATTCGAACCTACGAGGTCGACGCCGGTATCGACTCCCTGCTGACTCCTCGGTCGCTGATCCGCCGTTCAGGGCGCGTTTATGTGGCTTACGCGCCTCGATCTGTGAGCGTCGGGACATCCTTGAATCGGTTGCTTGCGTGCTGCTGAGCGCAGGCGACGCAGATGTGGTCTGCATGCTCGAGGCCCTCGACAGGCGTGCCTCCGCGATGCGCACGGTGTTTGATGACGCACTTTTCGAGCCGAGCGAGCAACTCGTAGCGGTGCACATCTTCCAGCCCTTTGCGTGGTGGAGCCGACCCAGATGACTCGTTTCGAGGAGCTGCTACGGCTTGCGGAGGGCGGCGACCCATTTGCGGGTGCGGCTGCCCAGTCGCGCTTGCAGCACGGTCTCTTGCGACCCGACAGTGGCGAGCTCCGTGCCATCGCCGAACGCTTGGTGCCGAGCGCGCTGGTCCCACGACCTGCGCCGGGCGACGTCTACCTGGTAGGTCTCGAGGGCCGTGAGGGCGTGATCTTCCGTGCCGCGTACAATGCGCCGACGCGGCCAGGGCGCGTTTATGTGGCTTACGCGCAACCTGGAAGGTGGGCACGCGCGAGGCCGTGCGCATCGGTGTGCGTCTAGTGCTGCAGCGCTCGTTCGCGTTCCCGGCGCACGTGCTGTCGCTGATGGCGGCGCAGAGCGTGATGGGCTTCCCCACCGCGCGCACCGACTCGACGTACGGCCTGACCGAGTGCGAGCGCTGCACCTACCTCTACTTGGTCGATCGCATGGACAAAGTGATCAAGTCATGCGGCGGCAGGTCGCACCCAACGAAGTGGAAGCCGTGCTGTACAACATCGCGGACGCGGAAGAGTCCGCACCTCCGGGCAGGCCTGGGTTGGCGCTGCCCGTTCGCCAAGCCTCGTTACGCACCGCTCAGCGCCGCGTCTGCGCAGCTTCGCGATCGAGCGCGAGGTCGTGCGCGCGGTGATACGCGTGACCCAGACGCGACCAATCGAATTCCCAGGAGCGACGCTCGACCTCGTTGCGTAGCTCGACGCGCTCGCGCCGTGACAACGTGCAGTACTCGAACAGGCGGTCGGCGAGCTCACGCGTGGCGTCGTAGTAGCTGCGACCACGACGCTTCAGCACCGACAGACCCCACGACTCATGGTCGGGCATGGTGTCCATCACGTAGCGACCGAAGCCGGCGAGATCGCTCGACACCGCGGGCGTGCCCAGCGCCATGCATTCCAGCGGCGTGTAGCCCCAGGGCTCGTACGCGCTGGG
>JADGRF010000302.1 GCA_017881055.1 Sandaracinaceae bacterium | reverse complement strand
CCCGACCGCGCTCGCGCGGTCGACGAACTCGAGCGCGCTCGCGCGCCCGTCGAGCACGACCGCGCCGCGATCCATCGGCAAGCTCGGCTCGACGTGCAGCTCGATGTTGGTGCCGCGCGGTGCCGTTATCGACGTGGGGTCGACGAGCAGCGCGGGCTCGCGCCGCAAATAACCCGGGAACGTCAGTCGCACCCGCAGATGCTCCACGACGTGAGCCACACGCGTTCCATCCGCGCGCACGGGCGCGGGCTGGAACAGCGCATGCGTGAAGGCTGAAAACCCGTCTTGCGTGAGCCCGAGCAGCACACAAACGAGCAACAGCCACAGGCCCGCGAGACTGCTCGCATGCATGAGTGTCGACCACGGCAAGGCTTGCTCGCGCGGCAGCATGGCGAGTGCCTTGGCGACATCGTCGATGTGCGCACGCGTGAGCTCGGGCGAGAGCTGCGCGTCGGGGGCGGGTGGGGCAGCGAGCTCGAGCGCAGAGCGCAGCCGCGACGCTAGCGCCGGACTCTGGCGTTCCAGCACACGCGCGATCTGCGGCCCGGCCAGGGCAGGCGTCTTGCGTAACAAGAGCGCGAGCGTGACCAAGAACGCGAGCCCCGCACACGAACCCACGACGAGCGCGGCGCGCGCGGTCAGGATCGGCTCACAGATCCGCGACGCTACGAGCAGCGTGGCGAAGCTGCTCGCCAACGCGAGCGGCAAACTGCGCAGCGCATGCAACGCCCAGACGCGCGTGGACAGGCGGCGAACGTAGTCGCGAACGAACGAGGGAGCTGGGGCGGAGTGGGGCACGTCGGTCTGATGCTTGCTACGTGAGGGCACTTCAGTGTGGCGGATCCCGACAAAGTAGGCGATGATCCTCGCCCGCGCATCGGGGACGAATGCTGGAGCAATCCGTAGGTTCAGAGGGCCGGCCCGAGGCCACCGTAGACGAAGAGCCCGACGCGCGCGAAGTCGCGAGGCTCGAGCGACTGCTGGCCGCGCGATCCCAGGAACGGCGCGAGCTGCATGACGAGCTGGCCCGTACCACGGCGCTCCTTCGTGACGCGCTCGGTCGCTTCGCGCACGTGGCGCCTCCGCCGGCACTACCTCGCGACGCGCCCGGTACCCACGCGGCGAATCAAGACACGAGTCCCGACGGCAGTCACGACGCGCTGGAGCGTCTGCGCGCCGAGCGTGACGCGGCGGTGGCGCAGGCGCTCGAAGCCGAAGCGAGCCGCGCCGAGACGGCGTTCCGCCTCGACGAGACGCTTGGTCATCTGCTCGCCGAACGCGCATCGCACGCGGAACAGGCTGCACTGTTTGGAACCGTGCGTGGCCTGCGCGCGCGCACCGCGGAAGCCGAGGAGGCCCTCGCAGTCGCCGACGCCCGCGTCCTGCTCGGCGAACAGGACCTGGTGCAGGCACGGGAGCAGACGCGAGCACTGGAAGCGCAGCATCAGGAAGCCGCCGAGCGTTTCGAATTCGAGCTCCTGCACCTGCGTGGCGCGCTCGCGTCGGAGGGCGCTCAAGTCGAGCACGCGCAGATCGAGCTTGCTCTCGCACGCGACACGAGCGCGCTCGAAGTCTCGTCGTTGCGCGGCGAACGCGACGGCTTGTCGGCTCGCGTCGACGAAGGCGAGAGCGCGTTCACGGTGATCTACGAACGCCTCGCCCGCGCCGAGCGCAACCTAGCGGAAACTTCCGACAAGCTAGCCCGCGCGCGCACCGAACAGGCCGAACAGCAGCTGCTCAATCAAGCGCAGAAGGCGCTCGCTGGCGCCGGCCAATCCAAGCAGCTCGAACGCGCACGCGAGCTACACCGCACGCTGCGCCTCACGCTCGAAGAGCTGCGTGCGCCCCTTCACGACCTTGCGACCACGGTTCACAGTGTCGCCGCCGGCAGTGCCGCGGCTTCCTCAGTACCCGCTGGCTCCGAGGTCACCGAAGAGTCCACTGTCCCGGCCATGGTCATTCCCCCCGACGCGCTAGACGCGATCGAGCGCAAGCTTGGCGTCAGCGAACGTCGCATCCAAGAGCTCGAAGCGCAGCTCGCCGCCCGTCCACGCGACAGCAGCAGCCCCGCCAGCGCCCCCGACTTCCTTGCGCGCGACAGCAAGCTCTCTGCTGATTTTGGTACCGCGCGTGACCCCAAGCTGTCCGCGCTTAAAGGCGAGCTGATCGACGTCCGCGCCAACGCAACCCGCCTAGCAGACGACCTCACCAAAGAACGCGCCCGCCGTCGCAAGCTGGCCGTCACCGTGCGCGCCCTCCAAGCCGCCACCGAGTCCGGCGAAAGCCCCGCCCCGTGGATCGAAGACTTACTCTCGATCCTAGCCGAAGGCGCCACCGTTCCCCCACTGCGCTGACCACGTCAGCTGGAACTCTGTTCGCTCCCGTTCCCAACTTCGGCGGATTTAGGTCCGAATTGGGCCTGAGAGCGAGCGCGCCCGGAATGCAAAGGGCCCGGAATACTCACGTATTTCGGGCCCTTTGCATGAGGACGTAAGCCGCTCTCAGGCCCAAAGCGGGCCTAAATCATCACATGTCCATGCCGCCGCCGTGTGGCATGCCCTGCGGTGCCGGCTTGTCTTCCTTCTTCTCGACGATCAGCGCTTCGGTCGTGAGCATGAGCCCCGACACCGACGCCGCGTTCTGCAGCGCCGTACGCACCACCTTCGTGGGGTCGATGACGCCGTCCTCGATCAGATCCGAGTACGCGTCGGTCGCCGCGTTGTAGCCGAAGTTGGCTTTGCCCGAGCGCACCTTCTCGACGACGATCGAGCCCTCTTGGCCCGCGTTGTTCGCGATTTGGCGGATCGGTTCTTCGAGCGCGCGACGGATGATGTTCACGCCGACCTGCTGGTCGTCGTTCACATCGAGCTTCTCGATCGCCGACTGGCAACGGAGC
The DNA here is from genome assembly GCA_017881055.1 of Sandaracinaceae bacterium. Taxonomy (GTDB): domain Bacteria; phylum Myxococcota_A; class Polyangia; order Polyangiales; family JAFGIB01; genus JADGRF01. The sequence continues at coordinate 30,684 of JADGRF010000302.1, read as the reverse complement.
AGAGCCGTACCGCCGCCAGGCACGATGCCTTCTTCGACGGCCGCGCGTGTGGCGTTGAGCGCATCTTCGACGCGCGCCTTCTTTTCCTTCATTTCGACTTCAGTCGCCGCGCCGACCTTGACCACCGCGACGCCGCCGACCAGCTTCGCCAGACGCTCCTGGAGCTTCTCGCGATCGTAGTCGCTCGTGGTCTCTTCGATCTGCCGACGGATCACTTCGATGCGGCCCTTGATCTCCGCCTTCTTGCCCGCGCCATCGACGATCGTGCTGTTGTCCTTGTCGACCGAGATACGCTTGGCCGAGCCGAGGTCGCTCAGCGTCACGTTCTCCAGCTTGATGCCCAGGTCTTCGCTGACGACTTGACCGCCGGTCAGGGTCGCGATGTCCTTCAACATCTCTTTACGACGGTCGCCGAAGCCCGGCGCCTTGACGGCGCAGGTGTTGAGCGTGCCGCGCAGCTTGTTCACGACCAAGGTCGCGAGCGCTTCGCCCTCGATGTCCTCGGCGATGATGAGCAGCGGCTTGCCCTGCTTGGCGATGGCTTCGAGCACGGGGAGCAAGTCCTTCATGCTCGAGATCTTCTTCTCGCAGATCAGCAGGTAGCAGTCGTTCAGGACGGCTTCCATGCGCTCTTGGTCGGTGACGAAGTAGGGCGACAGGTAGCCGCGGTCGAACTGCATGCCCTCGACGACCTCCAGCTCGGTCTCGAGACCCTTGGCCTCTTCGACCGTGATCACGCCTTCCTTGCCGACCTTCTCCATGGCCTCGGCGATGATCTTGCCGATCTTCGTGTCGCCGTTGGCAGAGATGGTGCCGACCTGGGCGATTTCGCGCGGGTCCTTGGTGGGCTTGCTGAGCTTGTGGAGCTTCTCGACGATAGCGATCACGGCGGCGTCGATGCCGCGCTTGATCTCCATCGGATTGTGACCCGCGGCGACCATCTTCGAGCCTTCGCGGTAGATGGCCTGGGCCAGCACCGTGGCCGTGGTCGTTCCGTCGCCGGCCACGTCGGACGTCTTGCTCGCGACTTCGCGAACCATCTGGGCGCCCATGTTCTCGAACCTGTCTTCGAGCTCGATCTCCTTGGCGACCGTGACGCCGTCCTTGGTGACCGTCGGTGCGCCGAAGCTCTTCTCGATCACGACGTTGCGACCCCGGGGTCCCAGCGTGACTTTGACGGCGTTCGCTAGCGCGTTCACGCCCGCGAGGATCTTGTCGCGAGCGGCGGTGTCGTAAAGAATCTCTTTGGCTGCCATAACGTGTTCTCCCTAAAAACTATCCAGTAAATTCAGCCGCTTGCCGGCTATTTCTCGATTACTTCTTGATCACTTCTCGATCACTTCTCGATCACGCCAAGGACGTCGTCCTCGCGCAGGATCAGGTGGTCTTCGCCGTTGACGGTGACCTCGGTGCCGGCGTACTTGCCGAACATCACGCGGTCGCCCGGCTTGATGTCGAGCTTGCGCAGGCTGCCGTCTTCGAGCACGCGCCCCGTGCCGACGGCGAGGACCTTGCCTTCGACGGGCTTTTCCTTGGCTGTGTCGGGGATGATAATTCCACCCTTCGTCTTCTCTTCTTCGGCGACACGCGTGACGATGACGCGGTCATAGAGGGGACGGATCTTCATGGACGAGCTCCTATAGGTTTCGCGTGGCAGGTTGGCGATGTGAATCGCGGATATTTCGCTGTGGCTTCCGGGGCGAGCGAGCCTCCTGGTCCACGGCGCGCGGCAACATAACCCTGACCCCTTTCGAGTCAAGAGGTGCACGAGCCCGCAGAGCGTGCGATACTCGACGAAGTACCCATGGTTGAAGCTTGCGTGGATGTTCGCGCTTTCTTCCGGGAGCAGGTCACCTCGGCCCTGCGAAGCCTAGAGGTCACCACTGCGCGCGATACCGAGCAGTATCTAGTCGAGCTGTTGGCCGGATTTTCGGTATCCGATAAGGTACAAGATGTCTCCACACCGTTCGTGGAGCTGCTGGGGCACGCGCTGGAGGTCGAAGGAGCCGAGCGTATGTATCGGCTCCGCAACCTGGGGGATGCGGCGCTGTACGTTTCGGGCTTTCTACCCGACAGCTACGAGAGGCGCGGCGTGACGCATCCCTACGTCGTTTCGATGGGGGCCAGGGCCTACGGCGAGGTCAGTCGCTCCGCTCGCTGGCACAGCGCCGCCCACCGCTTTCTCTTCGAGGAGCTGGCCGATCGCTTCGAGGCGTTCGCCCGCGTGCTCGACGAGGTACGCGAGCAGACAGCGTTGTGCACCGACGGCGAGATCTTTCGGCTCTATGAGCGCTGGTGTGCAACGCGCTCGCCCAGCCTGCTGCGGCGGCTGTCGCGGCGCGGGGTGGCTCCACGCGTGACTCAGCCGGTGCCTGGTCCGAGCGATCGCGGTCCGCAGACGAACTGAGCGCCCCGTCGACGCGGGTCTCGCGCACTGCACGCGGCTCCGCGGAGTCGGCGGATTTCTTCGGCTTTACTCCCCCCACGCCTCTCGTTAGCATGCTGAAGCGCGTAGCCGTGGTGTGCGTGTCCTCACGCGACTTGGTCAGGTTCGCTCAGTCTTCTCATGGCGCTCCTCAAAATCATCTCGCCTGAAGTCGGGGAACGGACGGTCGAGCTTGCTGACCGCAACACCTTGGGGCGGCACCCGGACAACTCGATCCAGCTGCTCGACCGGATCGTCTCGAAGAACCACTGCCATATCGACATCGAGAACGGGAAGTTCGTCCTGAAGGACATGGGCTCCCTCAACGGGACGTACGTGAACGGCGAGCGCGTCCAGGGCACGCGCAACCTGGCGTCGGGAGACGAGATCACGCTCGGCTCCACGAAGATGTTCTTCACCGACGAAGCGGCGGGTGCCGTTGCTGGAGCGGTCGCTGGGCCTGCGGCAGGCGCGGCCCCTGGTCGGGTCACGATGGCGCCGGGCATGGTCGAGAGCCACATCCGCTCGAAGCTCGCGCAGCACGCGGCGCAGAACTTCATGCCGGAGCGGCTGGTCTCGGACGACGCGTCGCTGCGCCGCGACTACGAAAAGCTGCGCGTGAGCTTCGAGCTGACGCGCGCCATCGCAGGCGAGCTCGAGGTCGACAAGCTGTTGACCAAGATCTTGTCGACCGCGTTCGAGCTGATCGCGGCCGATCGCGGTGTCGTGCTGCTGTTCGACGACAAGAAGCAGCTGCAGCCCAAGTGCGTGCGCACCAAGCGCGGCGAGACCAACGAAGAGGTCGCGCTCTCCAGCACGATCATCAACGAGGTCGTGAACAATCGCTCGGCAGTGTTGTCGAGCGACGCGCTGATGGACGCCCGCTTCAAGGGCTCGCACTCGATCATCATGCAGGGCATTCGCTCCAGCATGGCCGTGCCGTTGATCTACTCGGACGATCTGCTCGGCGTGATGGTGCTCGACTCGCAGGTGGCCGCAAACGCCTTCGCCGAAAAAGACTTGCAGCTGACGCAGGCGCTCGCGAATCAAGCCGCCGTCGCCATTCAAAACAGCTTGTTTGCGCTGAAGATCGAGAAAGAGGCGCTCACGCGCGAGCGGTTTCAGCGCCTTTTGTCGCCCGCGATCGCGGAGCTGGTCGTCAGCGGCGAAGTGGCGGTCGAGAAGGGCGGTCAGGCGCGTGACACCACCGTGTTCTTCAGCGACATCCGCGGCTTCACCGCGATGAGCGAGACGCGTACCGCGCAAGAGATCGTCGACATGCTCAACGAGTACTTCGAGCAGATGGTCGAGATCATCTTCAAGCACGAAGGCACGCTCGACAAATTCGTCGGTGACGAGATCATGGCGCTGTTCGGCGCGCCGGTCGCGCACGAGGACGACCCGTACCGCGCGGTCAAAGTCGCGGTCGAACAGATTCAGATCCTGGAAGAATGGAACCTGGTGCGCGTGGCCGAGGGCGAGCCGCCGATCCACATCGGGATCGGTATCAACACGGGCAGCGTCGTGGCGGGCTACCTGGGCAGCAGCAAAGCCCTCGAGTACACGGTCATAGGCGACGTGGTGAACACGGCCTCGCGTCTGTGCTCGGTCGCGAAGGCTGGCGAGATCATCATCAGCAAGAGCACGTTCGACCTGGTGAAGGACTACTTCAACACCCAGGAGCTGGCGCCGACTCAGGTGAAGGGCAAGGCCGCCGCGCTCCAGGTCTATCGAGTGCTGGGCGAGAAGGCCAAGCGCCGGAAGTAGGGCAGCGCGGCGCTGCGACCCCCTATGACGGCTCCACGTGGGCCGCTTTTTTGCCCTGGGCCTAGGGCCTCCGTACGATCTCCCGTGGACCGTCGTGTGTAGACGCGATCGGATCAAGAGAGATTGTCTATGCAGCGTTTGGTATGGCTTTCGATCGTGCTGGGCCTTCTGTCGGGTTGCGCCGGCAATCAGGCGACACGTGCCACGACCGCTGCGTCGGGGAGCGTGGACGACCCTGGACAGCTCGGGCTGCTCAAGCACGACCAGGAAGAACAGCAAAAGCGCATCCTGGAGTTGGAGTCGCGCTTGGCGTTGCTCGAGACGGAAGCGCGTCGCCAGCGCGACGGCGATCGACCGGCGAACGCAACGATTCGCATTGGTGCGCAAAAGAGCGCGCCGCGCCGCGATATCTCGGGGGACACCTCCGATGCGCCGGAGCTCGCGGATGCAAACGACGGCTTACGGAGCGACAACGATCGCACGCCGGACGCCGTGATCCCCGTGGCCACGGCGCCGCGCGGCAAGAACGAGCACGTTCCAACGCTACGGCTCTATGGCACGGGAACGTCAGCTGCAAACGATGGCGCGCTGGACGTGCCCCAAGGCGCACCGGCATTGCTGGTGGCGCCGCTTCCCGAAGAGCGCGCCAAGTCGCTGGGCAGCGAGTCCGCCGAGGACGCCAAGCAGCAGTACAAGGCTGCGCTTCGGCTCCTGCGTGCGCAGCGCTACGACGACGCGCTCTCGGCGTTCGATGCGTTCATCACGAGTCATCCCACGGAGGCGCTGGTGGGCAATGCGCTCTACTGGCGTGCGGAGGCGCATTACGCCAAGCGTGAATATCAGCTCGCGCGCGCTGCGTTCGAGTCTCTGCTTGCGCGCTTCGGCGAGAGCGACAAGGCGCCAGACTCCTTGCTCAAGGTTGGGCTCTGCTTGCGCCGTCTCGGTGACGAGGCGCAGGCAAAAGTCTACTTCCGCCGAGTGCTCGAAAAGTTTCCCAACACTCAGGCAGCGCAGCTCGCGTCAAAAGAGGGTTCGACATGAGACCGTACGCAATCGTGTGCTGTGTTCTGTTCTTGGCTGGGCCGAGTCTGATTCGTGCTCAGGAAGGCGGCTACGTCTCCGAGGGTTCGGACTACAGCGATGTCTTTGGAGAAGAAGGCGACCCGTCGGACAGCAAGACGGCGGCGGGGCCACATTCCTTGGATGATGCTCGCAAGGAAGGTCGCGCCTATCGGCTCGGTCAGGCCGGTAGCACGTATCGCAAGCCCGACCGTGACATTCACGTGGTGCAGCAGGGCGATACGCTCTGGGATCTGTCGGGACGTTACTTCGGTGATCCCTGGCATTGGCCGGAGCTCTGGTCGTACAACCCGGAGATCACGAATCCGCACTGGATCTACCCGCTCGATCAGCTGCGCCTCACGAGCAACACGCTCGCCTCCGACAAGGCGCAGGCCGCGCAGAAGGCCGCCGAGGACAAGGCTGCCGTCGAGGGCACGGCGGGTGGCACGTTCGTCGAGCCGAAGCAGCGCTTGCTCACCGAGCTCGCACCGCGCGTGACGGTGTCGCAGAAGCTGATCAAGCCGGACACGATCTTCCTGCATGATCAGGGCTATCTGGACGACGACGCGATCAAAGCGGCGGGCCAGATCATCGGCGGCAACGCCGAGCAGATGTTCATGTCCGACAGCGACGAGGTGTACCTGAAGTTCAAGAAGGGCCAGGAGATCCGCGCTGGGGAGCAGTTCACCGTCTATCGGCAGATCGAGAAGTGGGAGCGTATCCCCACCGAGAAGGGCAAGCTGGTTCGCATCCTCGGCACGGTCGTGGTGCGCAGCTACGATCGCGAGCACGCGGTTGCGCGCGGCCTCATCACGGAGACGATCGAGCCGATCGAGCGTGGTCTCTTCGTCACGCGCATGGAACGTCGCTTCGATCTGGTGCCGCCCAAGCGCAACGAGGTGAACGTCGTGGCGCACGTGGTGGCCTCGGTTCAACCGCGTCAGCTGCTCGCGTTCGGGCACGTGGTGTTCCTCGACGTGGGCGAGGGTCACGGCATCCAACCTGGCAATCGCTTCTTCGCGGTGCGGCGCGGCGACAACTGGCAGGATGTGCTCAAGCGCCCCGCGCGCATGATGGGCAACATCGCGGACATTCCCACGTACAACAAGGAGGAGTTGCCGAAGGAAGTGGTCGCGGAGCTGCGTGTCATCAAGGTGCGCAAGAACGTGACGGTCGCGCTGATCAGCAGCTCGAACACCGACCTGGCCGACGGCGAGCTGGTGGAAATGCGCCAGGGCTTCTGATCGCACGCGCCCGGTAGCGCGTGGGATTGCTCGCGAATTCCACGACGCTCCCGTTTTCCTCCGAGCTGTGGGAAACTTAGGGCGATGAGCACGGGTGACCAGCGTGCGCCGCACGAGGTGATCGACGAGCTGCGGGCCGAGCTCGCGCGCGAGCAGGGCAAGCTGCGCGCGCTGCAGGACATCGGCCAGGCGCTCGGCAACACCCTGGACCTGGAGGAGCTGGTGTCCGTGCTGCTCACGCGCGTCGCGCGAGTCATGGAGTCGGAGCGGGCGACGCTGTTCGTGGTCGACGAAGTCTCGAGCGAGCTCTGGAGTCGCTTCTCGCACGGCGGCCAGGCGCACGAGATCCGGCTCAAGCCCGGACAGGGTCTCGCCGGCTGGGCCGCCAAATGGGGGCGGTCGGTCAACGTCAAGGACGCGTACCAGGACGTGCGTTTCGACGCCGAGTGGGACAAGCGCACGGGCTTTCGCACGCGCTCCACGCTGTGCGTACCGCTGCGCAGTCACAGCGGCAACACCATCGGCGTGCTCCAGGTCCTGAACAAGCGCGCCGGCTACTTCACGCTCGACGACGAAGCCATGCTGCAGGCGCTCGCCGCGCAGGCCGGCGTTTCGCTCGAGAACTCCAAGCTGTTCTTGTCGGTCGTCTCGAAGAACATGGAGTTGCTCGAGACCAAAGAGCAGCTGGAAACCAAGGTGCGCGAGCTCGACGTCTTGTTCGAGATCGCGCAGGTGTCCGCGAGCGCACCGCGCTTGGACGAGCTGCTCGAGGGCGTGCTCGCGCGCACCATGCGCGCGGTCGATGCCGAAGCGGGATCGATCTTGCTCTCCGATCAGCTCACGGGTGAGCTGTGCTTTCGCTGCGCCGTGGGTGGCGTGCCCGATGCCGTGAAGCGCCTGCGCATCGCGCCGCACGAAGGCATCTGCGGCTGGGTCGCGGAGCACGGCAAAGCGCAGATCGTGAACGACGTCGGGCTCGATCCTCGGCACTCCACCACCGTTGCAGATCAAGTGGGTTATCACCCGCGCTCGGTGCTGTGTGTTCCGCTCTCGCTCGAAGAGGGCAAGGGGGCGATCGAGTTGCTCAACAAGTCGCAGGGAAAGGCCGGCTTCACGAACGACGACATGAAGCTGGCGAGCGTGATCGCGGGGCACGTGTCGACGGCGATCGGCCTTGCGCAGACGCGGCAGCGTCGTGAGCACGAAGAGCGGCTCACGACGATCGGTCAGCTGCTTTCGAGCGTCGTGCACGATCTGCGCGGACCGATGACCGTGATCTCCGGTTACGCACGCTTCTTGAAAGACGAGCAGGATCCCACCCGACGCGCCGAGGAAAGTGAAGCGATCCTGCGGCAGGTCGAGGCCATCAACGCGATGGCGCAAGAGGTGCTGGCGTTTGCGCGCGGCGACGAGAACCTGCTCGTGCGCAAGGTGTACCTGCGTTCGTTCTTCGAGGAGCTGGTCGAGACGCTGCGCTCGGAGCTTCTCGGTACGGGTGTGGAGCTGCAGCTGGACCTTCACGACCGCGGCGTGGCCTGGCTCGATCAGCACAAGATCCGGCGCGCGCTGCACAACTTGATTCGCAATGCGGTGCAGGCGATTGGGCGCGGTCCCGGCAAGATCGTGCTGGGCGTGGCACGTCGTCCGAGCGATGACGCGCTCGTGCTCACGTGCACCGACGACGGTCCGGGTGTGCCGGAAGAGATCAAAGGGCGGATGTTCGAGTCGTTCACCTCGCACGGCAAGCCGGATGGCACGGGCCTCGGGCTCGCTATCGTGCAGAAGGTCGCCGCGGATCACGGCGGTACGGTCGATGTGAAGAGCCGCCCGGGCGAGACCGTCTTCACCATGATCTTGCCCCAGGAGCGGACGCAGGAGACGCTGCCTCCGGGCAGAACGGCGCCGCCAGCACGCGTGCAAGCCGGTCAGGTCTGAGCTCTACCGCACACGAGGTGACAGCATGCATAGGACACTCGGGCTCGGGTTGTTGCTGGCGACGTGCGGAGGCGCGATCGCGGCAGCACAGGATGGCGACGTCGCGAAGAGCGGGATGGGGCAGGGCGAAGCGTCGATCAACGTGCGCTCGGATGTGAAGCTGGGGATCAAGGGCACCGCGGGCACGACCAGCGAGCGGCTCGCGAAGTTAGGGCAGGCCGTCGGCGCTCAGATGGGCGAGATCCGAGGCTGCTACCGGAAGCAGGTGGCGAAGAGCCCGGAGGTCGTGGGTGGCCTGCGCCTCGAGCTCGCGCTCGCAGACGGCGCGAAGCCCAAAGTGAACGCGACGGACCCGGACGGCGGTAACCCGAACGGCGGCAAAGAGCTCGCGACTTGTGTGTCGCACGTGCTCGAGAAGGCCTCGTTCAAAGACGTGGGCAGACCGGCCGCTGCTGTGCTCTCGCTCGACTTCGACAACTCGCGTGCCAAGGGACAGAGCGTGATGAACGAGCGCTCGGCGGCGACTTCACGCGTCGACACGCACGCCGCCGCGGACGGCCGACAAGAGGCCGTCTGGGCCACGGAGGACAACGCCGTGACGTTCACCGTGCGCGCGGATGCGCAGACGCCGCACGAGAACGTCGAGTTGGTCATGCGCGGCTTCCACAGCGGCTATGCCGCGTTCTTGGACTGCCGCCGGCATTCGGAAAAAGGCGGCACGTCTCCCGAAGGTGACATCGAGGCCACCCTTCAGATCGACAAGCAGGGCAAAGCCCAGAGCACGCTAGGCAAGGTCACCGTCGCCAACGCGCGCGCACCGAAATGCGCTGCCAGCTCGCTGCGCCAAGTGACGTTCGAGAAGCCGACGAGCACGGTCCACGCCGACGTGCTCATCCACTTCGCGAAGTAGCGGGCCCGCGCAGCGCGCCCCGGTTGCCCCGGTACGTGAGCTACGCGAAGTCCTTCTCGTGGCGCTCTTGATCCTCTTTGCAGCGGATGCAGAGCGTGGTCTCGGGGCGTGCTTCGAGGCGCTTGGTGCTGATCTCCTCGCCGCACTCTTCGCACATGCCGAACTCGCCATCGTCGATCTTGCGCAGGGCGCGGTCGATCTTCTGAAGGAAAGTCTTCTCTCGGCCCCGCAGCCGAAACTCAAAAGATTGCATGCCTTCGCTGGACGCCAGATCCATCTCGTCGGGGAGATCGTCGGTGTCGAGCGTCATGCCCTCGGCTTTCATGTTCTTGGCGTTCTGGATCAGCGCTTCACGCTTCTCCTCGAGCACCTCACGAAAACGCTTTAATTCGGCCTTTTTCATCGGATTGTCACCCCCAACAGGGAGAGAGAGCGGTGGAACATAAGGTGCGAAAGAGTCGAGTCAAGCGGAGACGCCGCGGCAAGGTCGCGGGGGTGGGCGGGAGGTGCGGGAGGTCAAGACAAGGGCCAACTATCATATCACAGCGTGAACGCGCCCCGTCACGTGGATTCATTGGTCTTTCTATCAAAGATGCGTGTCCGGCGCACCCAGAGGTCGACGAGGAATAGGGCCAGCGCGATTCCTACGAGGCTCGGCCACAGATCGCCGCGTGTTTGAGGGGGGGGCGAGGGCCGGTCGCCAGATCTGATCGGCGCTCGGCCGAGCGTGGCCCCCGCTGCGTCGCGCCGCTTCTGCCAGCAGCGGCTCGTTGGATCGCAACGCTGCGTATTCGGTCGGGTACGCGTTCTGTGCCTGCGCGTGGCTCCGTGCGATCAGTTGCCCGTCGCGCTGGGCGTCGTCGATGGAGTCGGAGACGTCCACGGCGATCACTACGCTCAGCTTCTCGCTGTCGCGCACGCGCACCACACGCCCGAGGGCGCAGGCCAGCGTGGCGACGAGCAGGCAGCGTAGCGCGAGAGACAGCGTGCGTTGTGCAGGCGGCGCGACCGCGAACGATTGGTAGGCGGTGAAGACGAGCAGCGGAAGCGCCGCAGCTAACGAGAGCGCTTCGGGCGTGAGCAGCTCGAGGCGCTGGCCCGCGAGCGTGAACGCAACGTGTCTCCCGCCAAGCGCGTGCGCGAGTGCCCAGGCTAGACCCGTGCACAGGCTGAGCGCGAACAAGAACGCGATGCGCGCACGCGAGCTCATACGGTCCACCGCCGCTGATAGCTGCACCACTCGAAGACGAGGAGCGCAGCGGCGAGCGCGATGAGCCAGCACCAGAGGTCCGTGGACGGCACGAGCGGCAAAGGGTGCTTGGCGCGCAGCGGCGTGGCAATGAAGACGGTCCGCGGCGCCAAGGAAGCGCTGCCAGTCGTACCCACGTGGGCGAAGGGCGCTGCTGCGGAGCTCCCCGGAGCTGCCGCGAGCTGCTCGATGCCCTGCAACAGGAGCAGTGGCCACGCGACGCGTAGCGGCAAGTCGCTCTCGCGTACGTCGAATGCGAGAGCGAGCAGAGGGACGCCGTCGCGCTTCCCGCGCACGATCAGCGGCGTCTTGCCGAAGCTCGCGACGACCTGATCATCGACGTGAGCTTGCAAGAGCAGGGCGCGGGCGACGTTCACGTCGCGCAAGGACGTAAAGCGCAGAAGTTGGTCGTCGCGAGCGAGCGTGTCGAAGTACGGGCGCTCGACCCGTCCGCGCACCGCAAACGGAAAGTCTCCGTGCGCAGGGTGTGAGGCGAGAAAGAAGCTGGCTGTGTGCGGTGGTTCCGCAGGGACGAAGCTGTCGAAGATTGCGACGTCGTAGCCGTCGGCCGAGCGAAAGGCGGAGGGCGTGACGCGATCCACGTCGAGCGTCTCGTCGAGTAGCAAGGCGGCTTCGAGATAACGATTGCCGGCGGTGACGGCCAGCACACGGGTGCGTCGACGCTCCGGAAGCGAGGCTTCGGCGCGGTCGTCCTCCGGCAGATCGTCTGTGGCGAGGCCAGGCAAACGGTACGGCGCGGCTGGGCGACAGGGAGGGCGCGGGCGAGACCGCTCAAGACAGGCAGCAGCAGGGCGGCCCACTGCGCGTCCGCCAGCATGGTCGACGCGCGTGCGGACGGGGCGCAGACGTGTACGTAGACGCGGCCCGCCGCGAGCAGCGAGACACAGGCGATTCCTGAAAGGACCGCTGCGTCGAGCGCGCGCTGGACGCGGATGCGCTGGGCGGTGGCTCGTACGCACACTTCGAGCGAAGTCGCTGGCATCGGGACGCTCGGATCATGGCATACGCGGCGTCACGCCGGACGGCCCATCGCGTGCTGTGGCGGCGCTCAGTCGTGAAACGGTGGCTCGGTGCTGCGCGGAGGGTCGGAAGGACGCAGCGCCCAGAGCCCTGTGCCCGCGGGAAAGCTCGTGCGATCCGCCGGCAGAATCACGAGGGCATCGACCCCGACCAGCGACGGCAGTGAGCCCGAACCTTGTCGCGAGTGCAGCTGCGCCACGAAACGTTCACCGCGAACGGACAGGCTCGCGCGCGCGAGCTCGGTGCGTCCTGGGCTGTGTTCGTAGGCGTCTGCGAGCTCGACGCGAATCGGCCACGGGAAGGGTGCGGCGTGCCCCAGCATGCGCAGAATCCCCGGCCGCACGAACACCTCGAAGGTGACCAGCGCGCTCACGGGGTTGCCCGGTAACCCGAGCACGGGCACCGCTCCGAACGTGCCGAACAGCAGCGGCTTGCCCGGCTTGATCGCGACCTTGTGGAAGGTCGGCGTCACGCCGGCGGCAATCAACGCGCGCTCGACCAGGTCGTAGTCGCCGACGGAAACGCCCCCGACGCACAAGAGGAGGTCGAACCCGAGACCTTCGCGGATGCGCGCGGTGATCTCCAAAAGCTCGTCGCGCGCAGTGGCGAGCACGTGTGCTTCGCCGCCAGCGCTCACGATCGCAGCCGCGAGCGCATGCGCGTTGGAGTTCACGATGCTGCCCGGTCGCGCGGGCTGGTCGAGCTCGCGCAGCTCATCGCCGGTCGTGAGCAGAGCCACGCGCGGCCTCCGAAATACCTCCACGCTGCCGTGATCCTGCGCCGCCAAGAGGCCGATCTCTCCCGGCCCGAGGCCTGCGCCACGCGTCAACACCAAGTCACCGGCGCGCAGATCCGAGCCGCGCTGTCGCACGTGCGCACCGCGCTTCGGCAGCGCGTGAATGACCACGCGCGCAGGATCGCGCAGCGCTTGCGTGTTCTCTTGCATCACGACCGTGTCCGCCCCTGCTGGCACCGGCGCCCCGGTGAAGATGCGCATGACGTGGCCAGGGGCGAGGGCGGGCGGAGCGCCACCACCGGCGCGTGATTCGCCTTGCACGGGTAGCTCGACGTCCACACGCCTCGCATCGTCTGCACGCAGCGCGTAACCATCCATGGCGCTGTTGTCGAGCTCGGGTAGATCGTGACGCGCCACGAGGTCTTGCGCGAGCACGCGCCCGAGCGCCGCCGTCAGCGGCACGACCTCGCGCCCCACGGGCACGAAGCTTGGCAGCATCAGATCGAGCGCTTCTCGAATCGACAGCATCGCAAGCTCGCGCTAGTTCGCGGCCAGGCGCTTCTTCGTGCCCGTCTCTTCCGGAACGTACACGATGATCTCGGTGTCCGGCTCGAGCTTCTTGTCGCGGCTGAACTGGTTGATGCGCGCGAGCGAACCGACCGAGAGATCGAAGTGCTCTGCGATCGAGCGCAGGGTATCGCCCGCCTTCACGCGGTAGCGGATTCTCACGCGATTCTGCTGAGTTTCGTGAAAATCGAAGAATTCTTCGCTGCCTACGACCAGCGTCCGCACGGCGTCGGGCGAGAGCACGATGGCCTGTGACAAGTCCTGCTCGGTCGGTACGAACAACTGTAGGTACATGCCGCGCTGCAGCTTGGCGTCGGGTGTGATCTGATTCCACATGCGGATCTCGTCCGCGTTCACGCTGAAGAAGCGACTGAGCTCGTCGAGCGTGTCGCCGTCGGCCACACGGTAGAACACGCGCTTGCGATCGGAGTAGACGAACAGATCGCCGGGCACGCCCACCGTGGGATGTTCCGGACGTTCGATCTCGCCGGGCTCGACGTCGGGAACCAACAGCTTCATGCCGGGGCGCACGTTGCTCGCATCGGGCTGGTCGTTCAGCGCCAGCAGCTTCGCGCTCGTGGTGCCGTACATCTCGGCGACCTCGGACACGCGCTCGCCCATGCGCAGCACGTGTCTGCGGTGCGCGGGCGCTGCGGGCTGGTAGTGCACCCACTTCTCTTTGAAATGAAGCGCGCGGTCAGCTGGCACGCGCAGCGTCCAGGTCTTCAGATCGGGAGGCGTACGCGACTTCTTGAGCTCCGGGTTCAGCGCTGCGAGCGCGTCCGGCTCGATGCCGAGCACGTGCGCGACGCGGGCTAGGGCGATGCCGCCCGGCACTTCGACGCGCTCGGTGCGCACAGCCGGATCGAAGGCCAAGTCGCCCAAGCCAAAGCGCTCGAGGTTCTGACCGATGATCGCGCAGGCCGTGATCTTCGTGACGTACAGAACCGTCTCGTAGGGCAGACCGGACTCGAGGCTCGAGAGCAGCCAGTAGTCGTTCGAGTTGTACTTCTGGATCGAACGCAAGAGGCCCCCGTAGCCCATGTTGAACGCGGCCATGGCAAGCGGCCACGAGCCCACGTTCTCGTAGAGATCGTGAAAGTAGCGCGTCGCGGCATCGGTAGCCCGTTCGGGATCCATGCGTTGGTCGACCCAGCGCGAGGTCTCGAGGCCGTACTCGTTCGCGGGCGCGGTCATGAATTGCCACAGCCCGACTGCGCCGACTTCGGAGCGCGCGGCCGGCTCGAAGCCACTCTCGACCATCGCGACGTAGGCTAAATCCTGCGGCAGCTTCGCGTCGCGCAGCTTCGCGCGCAGCATCTCGCCGTAGCGTCCGCGCCGCGCCTGCAGCGCACGCATGTGCGAGCGACCGCGAGCGTCGCTGCGGTAGTACTCGAGCATGCGCACGAGGCGGTCGTCCCAGCGCACCGGGATGTCCGGCAACTTCAGGCCTTCGAGCCAGGACAGATCTTTGCTGCTGGCGGCGGCGGTCGTCGGTTCATGCGCGGCGCCGGCGCTCGGCACGACCGAGGTCATGCTCGGGGCCGTCTGGTCGAGCTGAATCGCAGCTGCGGGCGGCTCGTTCTCGGCGCCGCGCTCGGCGTTGCGTACGTCTTCATCGACCAGCGCGAGCAGCTCCTTGCGAACGGAGTCGACGACGGCATCGGCGTGCGCCCGTTCCTCGTCCGAGACCGGGTCAGGCGGTGCGCTATCCCGTGCCACAGGCGTGGCCGGGGCAGCCGGCGGGGCCGCCGTCTTCGTGGTCGCAGCGCTGGCGTGAGCCGCAGGAGTGGTGCCATGCGCGAGCGCCCGGTTCGCGGGTGCCCCGAGCGCAGCAACACAGAGAAGCGTCAGGAGGGAATCACGCATGCTTTCGAGGGTAACCACGGCGGTTCGGGGAATGCCAGAAACGGGCGTTCTTCTGGTACCCTCCCAATGCACCCCAGGAATCGAGGGGTTTACGCAGTCCCATGCATCGCGGCGTTCACGACTTCATCGCGTGGGTAGAGCAGCATCCGGGGTTCTCGGGGCTCTCGCTCTCCTCTCCTAGCTCCGACGCGGATCTGCTCGCGGTCGAGGAGAGCATCGCGTCGCCGCTGCCGGCCGACCTGCGCCTGATGCTGCAGCGCTACAATGGTGGAGCGTTCCCTTCCGGGCAACTGCTGCGCGCCGGTGCCAGCGGCGACCACAGCATGCTCGGCTCGCTCAATGAGCTCGCCCAGCGCCTGAACAAGTCGGTGCGCGATCCGGAGCTGCTGTTCCCGTTCTTTCGTTCCGACGACGGCGCCATCCTCGCCTTCGATCGCAGCGCGGGGCCCGTCTCCGATACCTGGCCGATCCTCGACTACTACGTCGACAGCGGCGAGCAGCGCATGGTGCATCGCACGTTCGACGGTTTCTGCCGCTTACGCGTGGCCGAGTGGACCTCACCCGACTTCGGCGGCGAGTTCACGCTGGACAGCTATCTGCACAGCGGCGAGCGGCATGTCGCGATCGAGCCCGACGTTTCGATTGCACATGCCACCGTGGCGCACGCGCTGCGTCGCGCAGGCAAACCCGAGCTGGCATTGGCGTCGTACCTGCGAGGTGCGCACTGCGTACCCGCGCAGCCCTGGTGCGATTGGGAAGCGCTGAAGATCGCGGCGATCATCGGTGATGCGCGTGCCGCGCTCGAGGCTGCGACCCGTGTCTCCTCGCGCGCTCCGAAGTCGCGCTGGGACCAACGCGAGACGACGCCGATCATGGTCGCCGACGTGCTCGCTGTGATCGCGCCGCGCCTGCGGGCACGCCGTGAAGCGCTGTTACGTATCTACGATCAGCTCACCGAGCAGGTCGACGACGAGACCGACAAGCAGCACGTCGCCGCCATCCGTCGCGCGGTGTTCGCCGGCGAAGATCCGCCGCCGCCCCTGCCGCTTCGCACGACGGCCGTTCCGCCCGATCCCGACTCCGCGCGCTTTTTCGCGTCGCTCAAGGAAGGCTACCGTCGCGGCAAAGTGCGCGACGAAGACCTGCTGCTCGACCCGAGCTACGCGGTGCTGCGGAAGACGCACGACTTCCGCGAGATCTTGCGCACGCCGCGCGGGTTTTAGTCACAGACTCACGGAAACTCGGACGGCGAGGGGCACACGCGGTTGCGGCCGCCGTTCTTTGCTTTGTAGAGCATCTCGTCGGCCGCGCGGAAGAACGCTTTCGAGTCCATGCCCTGCGCGAGCTCGGCGACGCCGATCGAGACCGTCACTTTGATCTGCTCGCCTTCGACCAAGAACGGATGCGACTCGACCAGCTTGCGCAGGTCTTCGGCAATCTTCACGGCACCGGCGAGTGAGGTCTCCGGCAGCACGGCTGCGAACTCTTCGCCGCCGTAGCGACCGAGCTCGTCGTCCGGACGTAGACGTTTCTGCAGGCTGTTCGCGAGGTCGCGCAGCACCGAGTCGCCGGCCAAGTGACCGTACGTGTCGTTCACGTCTTTGAAGTGATCGATGTCGATCATCAGCATCGACAGCTCGCGACCGTGCCGAGCTGCGCGCGGAATCTCTTTGCGCACGACTTGATCGAGGCGCTTCTTGTTGCCGACGTCGGTGAGACCGTCGGTGATCGTCATGTTGAAGATGGTCTCGTGGTACTGCGCTTCGACGTCCGAGCCGGACAGATACTTGAAGATCGTGTCACCGATCTTCAGCTGATCGCCGCGGCGCAGCTGGCAATCGTGGATCGGATCGGGCTCGTCGTTGGCGTAGGTGCCATTGGTCGAGTCGAGATCGGTCACGTAGAACTTACCGTCGCGGTGATCGATGCGGGCGTGGCGACGCGAAACGCTGTCGCTGTCGACCACGATGTCGTTCTCGCGATCACGTCCGATCGAGATCAGCTCTTTGTCGAGCACATGCCGCCGACCGAGCTCGGAAGCGACGGGCGCATAGATGACGACCAGGCAGTCGTCGCCCTTGCGCTGGACCTTCAGCTCTTCCAGCGTCGTGACGCGCGTTTTTATGTCGTGATCGGAGTCCACTGCACTCGGTTCGCGGTTCTCGTAATTAGAGCAGCCTAGCGTACGAATTCGAGATTTAGTAGTAAAGCAGCGTGAGCGTGTGCAGCGGACCCATCCCTGGACAGGGGGTCTGTGCCGAAGAGCCGTACGTCTTCATACATTGGACCAGCGTTCGAACCCGCGCGCGAACGCGCTCGAGCCGCATGTTGACTCGATTGACACCCGTTCGCGGACCGCAGTTAACTACTAAGCTTTTTGATCCGCGATGTACGAATCTACGCACGACGAAGCGCCAAGGATCCTCGTCGTCGACGACGAAGAAGTGATCCGCGACATCCTTGCCGACTTCCTGGCGATGGAGGGCTTCGAGGTGCGCACTGCGGCCGACGGTGCGTTGGCGCTCGTCGAACTATCACGCGGTCACTTCGATCTCGTGCTCAGCGATTTGAAGATGCCGAACATGGGCGGCATCGAGCTGCTCGAGGCCATCGCGCAGACCACGCCGCAGGTCGTGACGATCATCATGACGGGCTTCGGTACGGTCGAGACCGCCATCGATGCGATGAAGCGCGGCGCCTACGACTACATCATGAAGCCGTTCAAGATGGAGGAAGTGGTGCACACGGTGCGCCGCGGCCTGGAACGCAAGAAGCTGGCGGCAGAGAACCTGCGCCTGAAAGAAGCGCTCTCACTCTACAAGGTCAGTGAAGCCATCGCAGCGAGTCTTTCGCTGGACGAGGTGATGCGCAATGTCACCGATGCCGCGATCCACGAGGTCGACGCCGACATGGTCGTGGTACTGCTCGACGACGGCGAAGGCTCGCACTTCGAGCGCGCGCGCGCCGTGAATCCACGCTTCCCGATGCCGGAGCAAGAGGTGGTCTGGGGCACGCTGTCGTACGCGACGCTCGGCGAGCACTTCACCGGCGACAAGAAGCTGCGTATCCATGGCCAGCGCGGCTTACGCTATTTCAGCGAAGTGCCGAGCTTGCCGCTGGCTTCGATGCTGGTCACGCACCTGACCATGTCGGGTCGCACGATCGGGTTTCTCGGCGCGCTGAGCTTCTCGGCCAAGAAGCTGTTCGACGAAGGACAGCGCAAGCTGTTGAGCATCGTCTCGGATCGCGCCGCAGCCGCGATCGAGAACGCCAAGCTCTACGAGGATCTGAAAGCTACGTTCTCGCAGACCATCAAAGGCCTCGCGAGCGCGATCGACAAGATGGATCGCTACACCGCGGGGCACTCGAGCCGCGTGGCGGCGTACGCGCAAGTCTTGGCGCTCAAGCTCGGGCTATCCGTCGACCAGGTCGAGATCGTGCGACAAGCCGCGCTGATGCACGACATTGGCAAGATCGGCTGCGTGATGAACCTGAATAAGCCAGGCATTCTCACGGATCGCGAGTACGACGTGTTCAAGCGTCATCCGACATACGGCAAGGACATCATCGAGCCGATCGCGTTTCTCTCGCCGCTCATTCCCGGCGTGCACTTTCATCACGAGCGCTGGGACGGGAACGGCTATCCACTGGGTCTTTCCGGCAAAGACATCCCGCTGCTCGCGCGCATCATCTCGGTTGCCGATGCGTACGACGCGATGACGAGCGATCGCGCCTACCGACGCGCGTTGCCGCATTCGGTCACGATGAACGAGATCGTCGCCTGCACGGGCGCGCAGTTCGATCCGGACGTCGCGAACGAGTTCATCGAAGCGATCGAGGCGCATCGCGTCACGCGTTCGGAGAGCAACGAGCCGATTCCGGAGTGATTGCTCACAGCGGCCATCAACCTCCGTGATCGCCGCTGTCAGGCCTTCGACTTGTCGGCGAGCCCTTCGACGGACGCCGCGCTGCTGATCGCGTTCTCGACTGGCGTAATCTCGCGCTCGCGCGCTGGCTTGCGGAACTTGCCGGTGTCATTCATTTCGATGCCGGCCGGGTGATCCGAGTCGGGCACCGTCGTCGCCATCAGCGGCGATGGCTCGCCGCGATCCGCGGCGTCCTGCCAGGGGTAGCGGATGCGCTTGTGGTACGCGTTGCAGAGCGTGTCGGTGATCTGCGAAGACAGCACGCGCAAATCGCCAACGCTCAGGCCGGACTCGTCGAGCTGCCCTTGATTCAGCTTCACGAAGATCACGCGCTGGACCAACTCTTGGAACTTCTCGCGTGTGGGCGGGTCGATGGTGCGAGCGCCCGCCTCGATCGAGTCGATCAGCATCAGGATCGCTGTCTCACGCGTGCGCGGGCGCATGCCGGGATAACGGAAGGCCTCTTCGGTCAGGTGCTTCGGGTTCCCGCGCTCCAGGCACTTGTGCCAGAAGTACTCGATGATGGTCGTGCCGTGGTGTGTGTACGAGAACTCGATCACGGCTTCAGGGATGTGGCCCTCGCGCAGGATGCGCGTGCCTTCGACCACGTGCGCCATGATCGCATCCGCGCTGACGTCGGGCTCGAGATCTTCGTGCGGACTGCGCTCGCCACGCTCGAGGTTCTCGACGAAGTACTTGCACTGACAGCTCTTGCCCAGGTCGTGGTAATACGCACCGACGCGGGTGAGCAGCGCATCGGCGCCGATGCCGGCTGCCGCGGCCTCTGCGAGGTTCGCCATCGCCCGCGAGTGCTCCCATGAGCCGGGCGCTTCGTGCGCCATCTTCTTCAGCAGCGGCTGTTCCAGGTCGGTCAGGTTCAGTAGCTGTGTGCGCGACACGTTGCCGAGCGCGCGAGCGGCCGCCGGCTGAAACAAGAACGCGCCGAAGCCCGCGAGGGTGCCTGCCACGAGACTTCCGAGGGGTCCCGAGCGCCAGGCAAGGGCCAGCTCGCCGCCCAACCGGAAGCCATCGAAGATTTCCTTCGTCGCAACGTACACGCCTGCGCCGATCGCGCCCGAGAGCACACCGGACACCACGAGGAAGATGCTCTGCTTACGCGCCGCGCGGAACGTGAGCGCGGCGATGCCGCTGCTGATCAGGTACACGACGCTGATGATCGGGTCGTAGACCACGAGCGACGCGGCGAATAGGCTCAGGATCACCGCAAGCATGGAGCCGGTACGCCGGTCGACGTACAGCGAAGTCCACAGTGGCACGAGCGCGATCGGGAATAGGTACGGGCTGATGCTCGTGAACAGCAGCAAGCACTTCAAGACCAGTAAGAATGCCAGCGACATGCCCAGGAGCGCGACCTGCGTGCGCAAGAGCGCTGCGTTCTTCGCGCTGATGCGTCGCATGTATGCCGTCGCGAGCAACACGAGCACGAAGTACACCGCCCACTGCGCGGCCATGTGCGTGTTGCGTGGCGGTCGTCGCGAACGCTCGTAGGCACGGACGAGCGTGCCGGTCGCGTCATCTTGAATGGTAGTGCCGCGGGAGATGACGCTAGCCACCGGGAGAAAGCGTCCGACGCCCGTCTCGGGATCGAACGCGCGCAGCGTGGTCCGCGGCAAGCGCAGCGTGATTGGTGCGGGGCTGTGCGGATGGACGCGCCACGGCTCGACGAAGCACTCACCAAACGCAGCGACGCTGAGCGCAGTGGCGAACACGGCGCTCAGCACCACTCCCGAGGTCACACCGGCGACGAGTCGAGTTCGAAGCATGGTTGTCGCGGGACGGTTCCATGAACCGCCCGTGCGAGATAGTAGCAAACCCACCCGGACGGCAGGTCAGTCGGATAGTCTCTAGGATCCCTCGCATGCTGCGCCTTTTGCAACGCGCCACGCCATTGTTCGCAGCGTGCGCAGTTCTGTTCGTAGGCCAGTGTGGGTGGCCGTACACCGTTGATGATGCGTTCATCGTGGCCCGCTACGCAGTGAGGCTCGCATCCGGTTTGGGCTACACGTCGAGCGGAAATCAGCCGTCGGACGGCGTCACGGGGCCGCTGTGGCTCCTGCCGGGCATCCTGGCGGCGCGACTGCAGCTGGATCCGGTGTTGATGGCGAAGTGCTGGGGGCTCGTGGCCATGGCGGTCGCGGTGGCGCTGGCTGTGCAGCGGCTTGGGCTGCGATCCCGCGGGCGGCGCATGCAGCTCGTCGCATTCACGCTGTGCGCCGGCGCGCCCACGTTCGGCACCTGGGGTGTGGCTGGTCTGGAGACTGGCTTCGCGACGCTCGCGCTCGTGGTCGCGCTGCTCGGCGTGACTACGCGTCCGCATCCCTGGCGCGTTCGTGCGGGGGTGGCGATTGCGGCGCTCGCTTGGCTCCGGCCCGAGCTCGCCGTTGCGTCGTGCGTGCTGTTGGTCGGGCTCCACCAGCGCATCGGACGACGCGCGTGGCCGGCGTGGCTGCTTGCAGCTGCATCCGGTGTCTCCGTTTGCGTGTTTCGTAGCGTGCTCTTTCACGACCTGTGGCCGCTGGCGTTTTACGCGAAGCACGGAACGCTGGCTGATGGTGTGGACTACGCGCTGCGCGCCTGCTTCGTGCTCACAGGCGGTCTCGGCAGCGTGGCCGCGCTGTTCGCGAGCATCAAAGGTCGCGCTGATGATCGCGTGGCCGGCGCAATGCTCGTGGCGCACGTCGGCGCGGTCGTGCTGGCCGGTGGCGATTGGATGCCGGGGTTTCGCTTGTTCGCTCCGGTGCTGCCGGCGTACGCGATGCTCGTAGCAAGCGCAGCCGAGCGGCTCTCGCACACGCGTCGGGGCCTGGTCGCAGCTCTCGCCATGCTGCTTCTGGCGAGCGCCGTTCCCTTGGTCGATCTCGTCACGCGCGTTCCCGACCTGCGCGCGGCGGGCAGCAGGCGCGACGTGCAGGGCGCGCGGCTCGCTGACTATCTGCATGCGCATGCGAGCACCGTGGCGCTCGTCGACATCGGATACTTGGGCACCAAGAGCGGTCTCGATCTCGTCGATCTCGCAGGCGTCACGGATCCCGAGATTGCGCACCTGCCTGGCGGGCACTTGGACAAACGCATCCCCGATGCGCTGCTCGTGCGGCGGGCGCCCGACGCGATCGTGCTGCACTCGCAGACGCTTCCCGAGATCGATGCACAAGGCCGGCTGCGCTCGCTGCGCGGCTATCCCGTCGAGCGACGCGTGGCCGCGAGCGCCTGGGTGCAACGGCGCTTCCGCACGCTCCAGATCGTGCACTACGCACCGCACTATTTCTACGCGGTCCTGCTGCGCGATGATCGTCTTCCGTCGTCATCGAGTCCTTGAACGCGAGCCCGGTTCGGTGGCACGATCCAGACATGGCTTCGGAACTCGCGCCGGGCTTTTTGGTGGCTGCTCCGATGCTGGTCGACCCAAGCTTTCGGCGTGCGCTGGTCTTGCTGGTGGATCATCGTCCGGAAGGATCCCTTGGCTTCGTGATCAATCGACCGGCGAACGTTTCGCTGGCGAGCATGGTCGATGCGCTCGGCCTGCAGTCGAAGACCGCCATCGCGCGCGATGCGCCCGTGCTCGTCGGGGGCCCGGTCGCGCCGGACACGGGTTGGGTCGTTTTCGAGCGCTCGCCGGAGCAAGACGCGGGTGACGAGGTCGTGCACGTGTCGACCACGATCGCCGTCAGCGCGTCGCGCGAGCTGTTGCAGCGCATGATCCGCGTCGGCGGGCCTGCACGCATGCTGCTGGTGCTCGGCTACGCGGGTTGGGGTCCGGGGCAGCTCGACGCAGAGATCTCCCAGGGCGCCTGGATCCCCGTCGATCTCGACGGACAGATCGTGTTCAACACGCCGTACGAAGAGCGCTGGGCCGCCGCCCTGCACAGTCTCGGCATCGATCCGGCGCGACTCACGACCGGAGCCGCGAGCGAGAGCTGAGCGCTACTTTGCAGGCTTGGTCGTGGACACGCCGGACGTGCCGGGAACGCTGGTCACGGCGGGCGGAACGAACGTCGCGCTCACTGGGAACACTACGCGACCGAAGCGCGCGAGCGTGTGGAAGTCGCCGACCAACGGCGCTGACCAGCCGACCGCGCGCTGGCCGTGCTCTTCGCTGTTCATCACGAAGAAGTTCATCCGCCAGGTGGTGTCGGCGCTCGGCACGGCGGCCGGCGTCGCACCCACGGCGAACGCGCTCCACGGCATCGCCAACTCCACGGTGTAGCCCTTGTCGTTCGCGCCGTCGTTCAGCGTGCCATCGACGACGACCTTCGCCTGAATCTGACTGCTCCAGTCGACGTGACCGAACGGCTGCGGATCGCGGGGGCGGTCGTAGCGCGTGTCGAACGTAACGCCGCGCGGCGAGACTTGGATCTCGAAGTAGTTCTTCGCGTCCCCGTCCGGGTCGATCATGATCTCGACGCAGTCCTGTTCCCACAGGTGGTCGTCGTTCTTGTCGAACTTGCTGATCAGGTCTTCGTCACCGACGCTGAAGCCTACGTAGAGATTGCTCGTGTCGTAGGCGACGCGCGCTTGGGCGGGGAAGCCGCCCGGCTGACCGTTCATCGTGTTCAGCATGAGGCCGGTGGGTTGCGCGGCCTGCCAGTCGACTTCATCGAGCTTGCCGTCCAGCACGATCGGCTTCGCGATCCGGCGCGCCACGATGCGCGCGAGCGGCTTGGCTTCGGGGCCGACGCGCACCGGCACGCGCAAGACCTCCGCGCGGCTCTCGTTGTCGTGCTTGCCCGCCGTGATCGGTACGCGTGCGGCGCTCGAATAGAACCCGAGATAGAACACGACGGCGTCCGAGCGCCAGTCTTCCGGCAGCGTGACTTCCTGCGTGTCCTTGATGAAGTCGCCCGCTTGCCAGCGCTCGACCGGATACACGCTGCGCAGCGCGCGCGCGGCATCTAGGTTCAGTCGGTTCTTGCTGCGCGAATCGGCGCCGTGCGTGAAGATCTCGAAGCCTTCGCCGAATGCTTTGTCCACCTGCCAGTACCAGGTGACCTTGAACGGCTGATCCGGAACGACGGGCGAGTGCTCCAGATCGTAGCCAATCAAGCGCACCTTGTCGCCGAAGCGAAAGTCGAGCGCATGCTGCGGGGTAGGGGCCTTCTTCGAGACGATCTCGGCGCGCTCGGCCTTGGTCGCTTGTATACTCGGTGCCTTCTCGACGCAGCTGACGGGGGCAAGCGCGAACGCGCAGGCCAAGCACAAGAAACCTCGAACGCGTACGTTCATGTTCTCTCCCCACGGTGCTCACGGTACCGACTGTGCCCACGGTGTCACGACGACGGCAAAGACACGCCGCGCGAGCTACTTACGCGACTTCTTGCGAGCTTTCTTCTGCTGCTTGCGGAGCTGCTTGCGCTTGCTCTCGTCGGCCACCTTCTTACGCGGCCCGGGCGCGCCCGGCATGCCCATGCCCGGCAGACCCATCCCGGGCGGCATCGGTCCGCCAGCCACGGCCGCTTCGAGCAGCTCGTTCGCCAAGTTCGACATCATCGGGTTGTTGAGACCGCCGCCCGTTTGCACGGCGTCGCGCAGGCGCTTGGCCATCGCAAGCTGCTTCATGCCCGGCATGCGCGAGAGCAGGCCGGCTTGTTGCCCAATCGAGCCCATCATCTGCTGCATGAACGCAAAGCGCTGCAGCAGCTCGGCGACCTCGCGCTCGGTGCGGCCGGAACCCCCCGCGACGCGACGAATGCGCGAGGGCTGCTTCGCGAACAGCTCGGGCTTCTTACGCTCGAGCTTGGTCATCGAGCTGACCATCGCCTTGATGCGCACGAGCTCTTTGTCGTCGACCTGGAAGCCTTCGGGGACGCTGTCCGCGAAGAACGGCAGCTTCTCGAACATGTCCTGCAGAGGACCCATGTTCTGCAGCATCGAGATCTGCTCGAGGAAGTCGTCGAGCGTGAAGCGTCCCTGCAAGAGGCGCTTGGCGTCGCGCTCGGCTTTCTCTTCGTCGACGACGCCTTCGAAGTCCTGCATCAGGCCGACGATGTCGCCGAAGCCCAAGATGCGACTGGCCATGCCGTCGGGCCGGAACGCCTCGAGCTTGTCGAGGCCTTCGCCCATGCCGACGAAGCGCACCGGAGCGCCGGTTACTTCGCGCACCGAGAGTGCTGCGCCGCCGCGAGCATCACCATCGAGCTTGGTCAGCACGACACCGCTGATGCCGACGCGCTCGTGGAACGAGGCCGCGGTCTTGACCGAGTCCTGACCGATCATCGCGTCGACCACGAGCAGGATGTTCTGCGGACGGGTCTTCGCTTTGATGTCTGCCAGCTCTTGCATCAACGCTTCGTCGATCGCCAAGCGACCGGCGGTGTCGTAGATGATCGTGTCGCACTTGAGCGTGCGCGCGTAGGCCGCGGCCTTCTGACAGATCTCGACCGGGCTCGCACCCGGCACGTTGAACACGGGAATGCTCAGGCGCTCGCCGAGCACTTTGAGCTGCTCGACCGCGCCAGGGCGCTGCACATCCGCCGCTACGAGCAGCGGGCGCTTGCCGTCTTTCTCGAGCAGGCGGGCGAGCTTGCCGGCGGTCGTGGTCTTACCCGCACCCTGCAGACCGACCATCATGATCCCGGTCATGGCAGGGGCCGGTGCGAACACGAGGGGATCGCCCTCGGTCTGCATCAGCGCGACCAGCTCGTCCTGGCAGATCTTGATGAACCGCTCGCCCGGCCCGACCGTGATCTTCTTGCCCTTGACCTCGGCACGGCGTGTGACGATGTCGCCGACGGCCTTCTCTTTGACGCGACCGAGGAAGCGCTTGACGACGTTGAATTCGACGTCGGCTTCGAGCAAAGACAAGCGCACGTCGCGCAAGGCTTGCTCGATGTTTTCTTCGGTCAGCTCCGTGACGCCCGCGAGGCGGTTTTTTGCGGCACGGAAGCCTTTGCTTAGGGCTTCGAACATGGTGGCGAACGCGCGCGAAGTAGCACGCGGTCACCTTCGGGTGCAAGGCGAGGCGGTTTGCGCCCAGCCGCGGTTCGCCCTTGACCGGGCCGGTGGGGCTTGAAATCGTCTGCCGCACCCGCATGACGACGCCCCGTACACAGCTGCCGCCCCCCGGCGACGCCCGCACGCTCTACGTGATCGACATCAGCGGCTACGTGTTTCGCGCGTATCACGCGCTGCCACCGCTCGCGAGTCCCAAGGGTGAGCCGTCGCACGCCGTGCTCGGCGTGACGTCGATGCTGCTCAAGCTGGTGGCGGAACAGAAGCCGGCCATGCTGGCCGTGGCGATGGACTCGAAGAAGAAGTCGTTTCGCCACGATCTCTATCCCGAATACAAAGCGAATCGGCCCCCGCCGCCGCCGGATCTCGGCCAGCAGATGGCGCGCGTGCGCGAGATCGTCGAGGCCTACGCGATCCCGGTCTTGCAACAAGAGGGCGTCGAGGCCGACGACATGATCGCCTCCGTGGTGCGCGCCGCGCGTGAGCAGGGCTTCCGCGTCGTGATCGTCAGCGCCGACAAGGATCTTCTGCAGCTGATCGAAGACGACGTGCTGATGTACGACACGGGACGCAATTTGGTGTTCGGCGCGAAGGAGACCGAGGAGAAGCTCGGCGTGCCGCCCGGGCTCGTACGCGACTACCTCGCGCTCGTGGGCGACAGCTCGGACAACGTGCCGGGGGTTCCGTCGGTCGGTCCGAAGACAGCGGTCCAGCTCATTCAAGAGCACGGCAGCCTCGAAGGCATCTACGCGGAGCTCGAGCAGGTCGCGAAGAAGGGCCTGCGCGAGAAGCTCAAAGAGCACAAAGACTCGGCGCTGCTCTCGCAGCAGCTCGTGACGCTGCGCGCGGATCTTCCCGTGGTGCTGGATGCGCGAAGTCTCGCGTTCCACGGCGCCGACGTGAGCCGTCTGCGAGCGCTGTTTCAGGAGCTTGGCTTCACGCGGCTGCTGCGCGAGCTGCCGGACGCTGGCGCTGCCGCGAGCCCGCCGCCGTCAGCTGCGGGCACGGCGCTTCCCGAACCCGTGAACGATGCGCAGGGCCAGCTCGATCTTCGGGCGGCGCAGGTGGGCAGCGCTGTGCCGTCGCAGCTCGAGTGCACCACGATCAGCAGCGAAGCCGAGCTGCGCGCGTTTGCGGGGCGGCTCGCGGCCAGCGACCGCTTCGGCTTGGTCAGCGTGCTGGACTCCGGGCGTGCGGTCGAAGCGGGGCTCGTGGGGTTGATTCTGGTGCCGAGCGAAGCTGCCCCTGGG
This sequence comes from Sandaracinaceae bacterium, assembly GCA_017881055.1. GTDB lineage: Bacteria > Myxococcota_A > Polyangia > Polyangiales > JAFGIB01 > JADGRF01. The sequence goes on along the minus strand of JADGRF010000302.1, from coordinate 3,737 downwards.
TATCTTCCGATCGGACACACGTACCTCGGTCACCCCGAGCAGGTCGCACTGGCCAAGGTGCTGGAGGTGCTCTCGCCGCTCCTGGCCGCGAAGACACCGAAGAAGCTGTGCGCCGACGCCAAGCGCGAGGCGATCATCCTGGCGCGCAATGGCATCGCGCTCGACGGCGTCGACTTCGACCTCGCGCTAGCGAGCTATCTCGTGGACGCGGAGCGACACGGGCACACGCTGCGCGAGCTGGCCGCGGAGCTGGGTCTCGCCGATCTCACGGCAGCGAGCGCCGCGTTGCTCGCGACGAAAGACGGCACGCACGCAGGCGAGCTCGAGATCGACGCCACGACTCGCCACGCCGGGGGAATCGCCAGCACGCTCGGCCCGATCCACGCAAATCTTGCCGAGCGTCTTCTGGCGCTCGGCTGCACGGAGCTCCTGCGCGACATGGAGCTGCCTCTCGCGTTCGTGCTCGCCGAGATGGAGCGCACCGGCATCACCGTGGACGCCCAGCAGCTGTCGCGGTTGTCGAGTCAGGTGGCCGGTCAGCTCGTGACGATCGAGGCCAAGTGCAAGCAGCTCGCGGGTCATGACTTCAACGTGGGCTCGCCGCGTCAGCTGGAAGTGATCCTGTTCGACGAGCTGGGCTTGCCGGTCGTCAAGCGCACCAAGACCGCGCGGTCCACAGACGCCGACGTGCTCGAGGAGCTGGCGCTCGCGCACGAGCTGCCCGCCGCGATCCTCGAGCACCGCATGCTCGCCAAGCTGAAGAACACGTACTTGGATGCGTTGCCGCGCGAGATCAATCCGAGCACCGGTCGCGTGCACACCGATCTGCGCCAGACGGTGGCCGCCACCGGGCGCCTGTCTTCCAACGATCCAAACCTGCAGAACATCCCCGTGCGCAGCGAGATCGGTCGCTCGATTCGACTCGCGTTCGTGCCGCGGCCGGGCTTTCGTATGCTCGTGGCCGACTACTCGCAGATCGAGCTGCGCGTGCTCGCCCACCTGAGCCGCGACCCGCAGCTGCTCGACGCCTACGCCCACAACCTCGACGTGCACGCCCGCACGGCGCGCGCGCTGTTCCAAATTGCAGAAGCCGACGTCACGCGCGAGATGCGCGCGCAAGCGAAGACGGTGAACTTCGCGGTCATCTACGGCCAGACGCAGTTCGCGCTGGCGCGCAACCTACGCATCGAGCGCTCGCAGGCCGCGCAGTACATCAAGGCGTTCTTCGAGCAGTACGCGGGCGTGAAGCGCTACATGGACGAGGTCGTGGACAAGGCGCGCCGCGAAGGCGTGACGCACACCGTGTTCGGGCGTGTGCGCAAGGTCCCGGACTTGAACAGCAAGAATCGCCAGCTACGCGAAGCGGCCGAGCGCGTCGCGCGCAACACGCCGATTCAAGGCACTGCGGCCGACATCATCAAGCTTGCGATGGTGGCGATCGGTAAGGCGCTCGACGCTCGTGGTCTGCAGAGCAAGATGCTGCTCAGCGTGCACGACGAGCTGATCTTCGAGGCCCCCGAGAACGAAGAGGCGGAGCTCGAGCGACTCGTCGTGGAGCTCATGCAGGGCGCCGCGAAGATGGACGTGCCGCTCTTGGTCGACCACGGTTGGGGCAGTAGCTGGGGCGACGCGAAGTAGTCGTCGACCGTCGACCTCGCTTGCGCGGGGCTTAGCGACCCGAGTGAGTGCGCTGGTCGGCGGGTAGGTGATTGACCGGGGTCAGCAGGCTGCCGCGACTCAGGCGGAAGCGTTCGCCGCGCCACTCGGTCGTGCGCGAGAACACGGCGTAGACCCAGACGAGCGGCATGACCACGTCGCGTAACGGAATGCAGAGCACATGCGACCGGGTCATCTTGGTACCGCGCACGCGCTCCAGGATACCGGCGTCGAGCCAGGTCTTGTGCGCGAAGACCGCCGCCGACAGCAGCACGATCCGAGCGTCGAAGCCGCTGCTGAGCAGCGCGAGCAGGGCGAAGAAGCTGGCGTTCGAGAGCAGATCCGCGATGAAGCCGCCGAGGTGGATCACCACGCGCATCTTCAGCCAGCGCGAGTGCCGCGACAGAAAGCGCGTGAGCGTCGTGTCGACGTTCACGTTGTCGACCGTGAGGCGCGAGAGCACGACCTTCTTGCCCGCGTCTTGGTAGGCCTGACCCAGCACGAAATCTTCCGCGAGCACGTCTTTCACGCGCTCGAGGCCGCCGAGCTCCGCGAGATCCGAGCGGCGGAACATCATCGACTTGCCGATCACGCACTGAATGTCGGCGACTTCGCTCGCGAGGCAGATGCCGGGCGTGGTGAACGTGGTCAGCTGGATGTTGTCGAGCACCGCGCCGAGCGAGCGTTCGCCAATGCCGGCGATCAGGCTGCCGAGCATCGCCGCACCGCTGTCTTGAAACTCACGCACGACCGCGCGCAGGTAGCCGGGCCGGATGCGCACGTTCGCGTCGGTTTGCAGCACGAGATCGTGACGGGCCGCGCGCAGCGCGCCGGCAAGGTTCGCGACCTTCGGGTTCATGCCGAAGCTCGCGTCCGAGATCACGAAGCGCACGTCGATGGCCCTGGCACCGGCGCGTGGTCCCGGCGCCTCCGAGCTGGTCCCAGCGGGCGGGAAACTCTGATGGCGCGCAGCGACGCGCTGAGCGAGCACAAGCCCAGGGTCGCCGGGCTCCGTGCTGGCGAAGACAATCTGCAGCTCGCCGGGATAATCCTGCGCGAAGAACGTGAGCAGGTTCTGCTCCATCTCTTCTTCGAGGCCCTTGATCGGCTTGAGTAAGGTCAGCGCCGGCCACTGCGCTGGGTCCGCTTTTGCCTGCAAAAGCGGACGCGTATGCCGAAACGTTGCCCAGACGCCGAGCCGGTGCAGGACCACCGCGACCGCAGTCAGCGCGAGCAGAATCGATGTCGGCGCGGAAAACATGCGGATCGCGCGGCGAAGGCCTGTTTGCCCCGCGGCGCACGCACTATCGCACCCCCCCCCACAGCACGCAATCGCGTTCCCGCGAGGTCCTGGCGATCCGTGATAGATCTGGCCGCCGGATGGGCAAGGGCGACTTCGAGCTGTCGACGAACAAGGCCGGGGGAGCCGCGATCGGCTGCGGCAACATGGATGTTTCCCAGGTCGAGGCGAGCATCTGGTTGGCCTGGACCGGTCGCGGCCTCTGTCACTTGCTCTGGGCCGACCCGGTCGCGCCCCGGCCGGTCGAGATCGCGAGCACCGTTCCTGAGTGCGAGGTGCCGAAGCAGTACGCCGATCCGCTGCGACGCTACTTCGCGGGCGCCGCGATCGACCCAGTCGACTTGCCGGTAGACCTGCACGGCACACCGTTCCAGCTGCGCGTATGGGAGGCGCTGCGGCGCGTGAAGCGCGGTGCCGTTCGCAGCTACGCCGGCATCGCGACCGACGTCGGCAGTCCACGCGGCATGCGCGCCGTCGGCATGGCCAACGCCAGCAACCCCGTTGCGATCGTCGTGCCGTGTCACCGCGTGATCGAAAAGGACTCGGGCCTCGGGGGGTACTCGTCTGGACTACGGATCAAGCGCTTCCTGCTCGGGCTCGAGGGCGTGGAGATCAGCGCCGATCAAGTGCGCGCCGGCCAGTTGTCGCTGATCTGATCGCGCCGCGCTTTGGGCGCATCCGCGGCTTACCTCCTCGCTTGGCTCGGTCACGTACATGAGTACGCTCCCTCGCCGCGCTGCGGGGGCGCTCGCGGCTGCATCCCAAATCGCGACGCTCGCGT
>JADGRF010000051.1 GCA_017881055.1 Sandaracinaceae bacterium | reverse complement strand
GCACGGGCAGTTCTCGTTCGGAACCACGCAGCGCCGGCACTCGTCCGTGACGGTCGGATCGCTGTCGTCGCAGTCGAGGCCCTTCTTGCAGTATCGGCCGAAGCCGTCGCCGTCGTCGTCGACGCATTGGTTGGCCGAGCCGCCGTCCATTTCGTCGCCGGCCGAAACTCCGGATTTCGGTTTGCCGTTGTGGTTGGCGCAGCTGGAAAGCACCAGCAGCAGCGCCAAGCCTCCGAGCGAACAGAGCAACAGACCGACTCGACCACTCGCACGACGCATTCGTCACCTCGCGACAACCAAAGAAGTCTTCACAGTATCACACGATTATTACAACCTTTCAGCCGCACACGGAACGCCACTCACCCACATCATCGCCGATCGCCATGGGCCTCGAATCCGCGTCTCGAACACAACCGTGAAAGCGGTGTAGAGTTTGCCGGAGTGAAGCGCTCACGCGTGGCGCGACTCGATTGAGAACATGGCAAGCAACCGCATTGGTCGCAAAACCGCACCGGGCTTCGCGGATCCGAACGCGCCCGTCGTCGTGAACACGCATCGCTCCGGCGCGATGGATCCGCATGAAGGTGCAGCTGCGAGTGCGGCCCCTGCCGCTGCGGCGCGAGCATCTTCCGGTGGAGAGCGCGGCAAGCCGACGCCGATGGTGGAGATCGAGGTCAGCTACGAGCGTGGTTCCGCGCCGCGCACCGACGTGCTGCGACGCATCTACGAAGTCTGGACCAACAACCACGTGTACTCTCTCGACTCGCGCTTGTTCTGCGTGGAAGTGCGCCAGACCGGAACCTCGAAGATCGTCGCAGATCATCCGTTCATCGGCACGCGCTTGGTGGGCGGACAGGTGCAAACCGAGCAGGCCGTGGAGATGTCGTATCCGTTGCCGCGCCCCGGTGCGTTTGCGGTGTTCGAGGCGCGCAAAGGCAACCGTCGGCAGTTCTCGCGTACCTCGGCCGTGACGCGCGTAGTGTTGCGCCTGCGCGTCGTGAGCGTCACCGATCCAACCGCGATCCCAACGTGGGAAGAAGTATCCGGAGAGAACTGAGGCACGGCGCCCATGAGCCCGGTCGAGCTGCGCATGCGTTTCGCCGACCTGGGCGCTCTCGAACGTGAGATCGCGCAGAACCTCAAGCACGGGCGCGCGTTCCTGAGTGAAGCCGCCGACGTTCAGGTGCTGAGCGATTGCACGCTCGTGCTCACGCACCCGGAGCACGGCGCTGAGCTGCGCTTGCCGGCCTACGTGGTGATGGTGAGCGCAGACGGACCGCTGCGCGGCACCGGCCTCGAGATGCGTCCGTGGGGGCCGGCCGTGCTCGCGCAGGTCGAAGCGTTCGTGCATGCGCCTGGGCCCGAACCGGCCGCCGCGGAGGAAGAACCGGCGTCAGCTGAAAACCAAGCTCTTGAAACCAGCGACGCCACGGCCAGCTTCGAAGAAGCTGAAAGCGGATCGCTGGGCGTGGAGGCGCGGGACGAGCACCAAGAGGCGGACGCGGGCACAGACGCGGACGAGGGAGACGCCGAGCTCGACGCCGAGCTGGCGTCCGAGCAACGCGCGCTGCCATCCGACGTGCAGCGCGAGAACAAGCGGCACAGGCTGCAGCAGCTGAAGGTGACCGAGCAGCTCAAGATCGCGCGCACCGGCGAGCTTTCGGACCGAATCGTGGTGGAGCGCCTGTACGGCAAGCAGGTCTGGGAGGCCCTGCTTAACAACCCGCGACTGACCGTGCCGGAGGTCGCGCGCATCGCACGCAAAGGCACCGTGCCGAAGCCGCTGCTCGAGATCATCGTGGACAACAGCGCCTGGACGAAGACTCCGCAGGTGCGGCGCGCCTTGCTCAGCAACCCCAAGATCGGCACGGAGGCGATCGGCAGGCTGCTGCGCGCGACGCCCAGGCACGAGCTGAAGCTGATCGAAAAGGGCACGGCGTATGCGATGCCCGTGCGCGAAGCCGCACGCAAGTTGCTCAAGCAGAAAGAGTAGCGGGGTCGATCTCCATGCAGCATACGGAGTTCTCGTCGCGGCCACGCCACACGACGGCGAGCGCGTGATGATCACTGATCGCAAAGCGCCGGCATGAGTAGCTCGTCGCGTCGTCGCTGATCTCGGGACCGAGAGCGAGCGGCACGGGGTCGGGCTCCTGCGGCGAGAACGTGATCGCCTTGAGCGGCGCCGCGAAGCCTTTGCCGATCGCTTTGATGTACGCCTCTTTGAGCGTCCAGAGCTCGAAGAAGCGCACACGCTGCGCCGCCAGGTCGAGCGCACGAAGGCCGCGCAGCTCGGCCTCGGAGAACACGCGCTCGGCGACGGCTCCGAGCTCGACCTTGCGCTCGATCTGCTCGATGTCGACGCCGATGTCCACGCTGCGCGTGAACGCGCAGGCCACGTGGCCGCGCGTATGCGAGAGATTGAAGCGAACGTGGAGCGCTGACGCGGGCGCGGCGATCTCGGGCCGGCCGTGCTCGCCGACCGAGAATTCCAAGGCCTGCGGCGCACAGCGGGCGATCTCGCCGAGCGCGACGCGCACGAGCGCGTGAGCCACGAGAAATGTGTGGCGATCGGCGTCGAAGTGAAAGCGCGCGTAGCGAGCGCGCTCGTCAGCCGAGAGTACCTCGAGCAAACCCGCAAGCTGGCCTTGCGAGAGGGTTGCGTCGCTCGAGGCATGCAGCACGATCACCTCGCAGGCGAGGCTTTCGAACGTCGGCAGCGCTCCGTGTGACACCGCGTCGCTCTACGCTCTCGCGGGTGCGGGGTCAACCGTGGGCGCTCATTCAGCTGCAGCAACGTAGCCAGGCAGAGGCTTGTCGAACTCCGCCCAGTTGATCTCGCCGTCGTTGGGTAGGCCTGCAAACGCCATCAGGCCGAGCTCTTCGTACTTGGGGCGAACGGCGGCAGTCAAGAGGCCGACCTTGTTGAGGTTTGGCATGATGCGCGTGAACAGCAGGTTTCGGAACGAATCCATTTGACCTGCGGCGAGGAAGCGCCGGCGTCCCTCTTCCACGTCGAAGCCGTGGTGCTCGAACACGTCGGTCGGCACGATCCGCTCGCGCATGACGCGGCAAGCCTCGAACGCGAACTGTGCGCGCTCCTCGATCTCGTTCGGAGCGAGCGATTTCAGGAACTGCTCCATGTACGTGACGCCGAACGCCACGTGGCGAGCCTCGTCACGGGTCACGAGCTCCAAGATGTCGCGCAGCAGCGGATCGGCTGCTATCGCCTTCTGCACGTGGAACGCAGCAAGCGCGAGCGACTCGATGATCAGCTGCATGCCTATGAACTTGAGATCCCAGCGTGGGTCCGTAAGGATCTTGTCGAGCAGCGCCTTCAAGTGGCGGTTGACGGGATACATCACGCCGACTTTGTCGGTGAGGTAACGACCGAACACCTCGACGTGGCGTGCTTCGTCGAACGTCTGCGACGCGGCGTAGAGCTTGCCATCGTACGTCGGTGCGCAGCTCGTGAGCTGCGAGGAAACCAGGAGCGCGCCCTGCTCGCCGTGCAGAAACTGCGACATCGTCCAGGCGTGCGAGTGCCAGCCGAACGCGAGCTTCTCTTTATCGCTGAGGTTCGCGAACGAGGGCCACGTCTCGTAGGGATTTTCTCCGCCTTCGACCATCGGCGAGCTGGTGTGCGGATACGTCTTGTTCCAGTCGACGTCGAAGTCGGCGTTCCAATTACGCTCCTTGCCGAGCTTGTACAGCTTGCGCAGGGTCTTGTCGGACTCGCGGTAATTCCAGGTGTAGGCGCCCGTGAGCGGCGTGTGGAAGATCTCGGCGACCTGCTCCACGTCTTCCGCCGAGAGCTTCGAGGCGAGCTCGTCGCTCGCGGGAACGTAGCGAACGTGCGCGGGCGGAACCTTAACGAATTTGACCATGGCCAGTGCTCCTGTGATGCGTGCGTGCTCGTTGCAGATGCAGCTCGACGAGATCGCCGAGCATCGAGAGAATCATTTCGTCCACCGCGTCGCTGGTCGCGAGCGGGCGCTGCATGAGCATGCCGACCATCGTCGCGTGCAGCGCTTCGATCAGCGCGCGCGAAAGCCCTTCGCCGAGCACCGGGAAGTAGCGGCTGGCAGCGTCGATCGCGAGCGCGCGGTGGCGCTCACCGACGACGCGCAGGTGATCACGCAGCTCGGCATCGGTGCGCGCTGCCATCTGCAGCTCGAGCACCGCGGCGTACTCGGGACGACGGTAGATCGACCAGAGCACCCTGAGGCCCGAACCGAAGCGCTGTGCATCCGAGATATCGCGCTCCGCCGAACCGAACGCATCGCCATAGTGCAGGCCCATTTGATCGTAGAGGTGATCGACGGCGCTGGCGAGCAACGCGGCCTTCGTCGGAAAGTGATGGACGCGCGCACCGCGTGACACGCCGGCGCGCCGCTCGACTTCGAGCGTGGTGGTCGCGGCGTAGCCGAGCTCGCACAGCGCACCGACGGTGGCATCGAGCAGCGCACGCTGCGTGCCATCGCGCCGCTCCTGCTGCGTGCGACGCGCCGGTCGCTCGCTCGGGCTTGCGTACTCGCTCTCCATGGGCAGCCACCCTAAACGCTCGCGAACAAACCGTCAATCCGGTTTGTTTTGTAGCAGACGCACCTACCGCTCAACCCATGGATTTTCTCGAGTACTATTCTACGTTCGGGCCGTAGAGCGCGTCGGCCAGACCCGAGCTGCGAGCCACGGAGGTCTCGATAGCCGCCTTCACAAGGGCCTCCGAGGCGTGGATCACGACGCGTTTTTTTGCGCGCGTCACGGCCGTGTACAGCAGCTCGCGCGTGAGCACGGCCGAGCGCTCGAGCGGCAAGACGATCGCAACCTCGTCGACCTCGGAACCCTGACTCTTATGGATGCTCATCGCCAGCGCACACTCGTGCAAAGGCAACCGCGCAAGGCCGATCTTGCGCACGGCGTTGTCAGCTGCACCCGATACTGCACCGGAGGGCGGGAATGCTGCCATCAGCGGCGAGTCGGCCGTGGTCTGAACGAGCATACCGACGTCCCCGTTCCAGAGCCGACTCGAGTAGTCGTTCTCGGTCACGAGAATCGGCGCATGCACGAAGTGCATCGCGGCCGGCGTCAACAAGCCTCGCTCGAGGAACAGGCGAAGCAGCTGCGCATTCAGGCCGGCGACGCCGCGCGAGCCAGTGCGATGTGCGCACAGCACGCGGAAGCGCTCGAAGAGAGTCAGCGCCTCGCGCGGGTCGGAAGCAGAGAGGCACGGTGTGTAGCCGGCGATCACGTCGCTGCGCAGCCGTGCCGACAGACCCGGACCGCGCGCAGGGGGACACAGCTCGACGTCTGGGTGGTGCTTGGAACGCAGCACATCCAGCGCACGAGCGGCGTCACCATCGTTGATTGCGCGCGCCAGCTCGCCGATGCCGCTGTCGGCGGCATAGCGGTAGCTCCTTAGCAGGTGCACCACCGGCGCGTGCGTCAGCTGCGCGGCGCTCTTGCCTGCGCCGCAGATATCGCCGAGCACGGCTCCGGCCTCGACGGAGGCCAGCTGATGTTTGTCGCCGAGCAAGATCACGCGTGCTTGCTTCGGCACCACGGCGAACAGGCGCGCCATCAAGGCAAGGTCGACCATCGAGGCTTCGTCGACCAGCACGAGGTCGGTGGCAAGCTCGGGCGGAGCTTCACTCGGTTCGCGCGAATACGAGCGCGTGACTTGCTGCAGCGCGCGGTGAATCGTCGCGGCTTCTTCGGGAATGGCAGCGCGCACGACATCGCTGCAGGCAAGGCGCGCTTTTGCGTTCTGAATGCTCTCGCGCACGCGCGCGGCGGCCTTGCCGGTCGGCGCGAGCAGGTGCATGCGCGGCAGCCCCCCCCCCGCGTGCAGAGCCTGCTCGATCACGAGCGCCAGGATCTTCACGACCGTGGCGGTCTTCCCGGTGCCCGGCCCGCCCGAGATCACACACAGACTCCGACGCAGCGCGAGCTCGCCGGCTTTGCGCTGAAGGTCGCTCGCGTCGTCGCCGAACAGGCGCGCGAGGCCCGCCTGCAGCGTGCCTTCCGCGAGCACGCGATCGGGCTCTGCGATGCGGCGTAGCAGCTCAGCCGAGAGCGCGCGTTCATAGGAAAAATGCCGGCGCAGATACAAGCGGTCGGCGTGATCGAGCACGAGCGGCGTCAGCTGCTCCGGCGAGCCCAACAACGGGCTGGAACGCAGCTCCGCAAGCCACGTCTCGAGCGCGGGCCACGCGCAGAGCTCGGGGTCCACGGTCTCGGCCGGCCAGAGCGACAGTGGCGCGAGCGCGAGCGCCGGCAGCGAGAGGCACACGTGACCGCGTTCGACCTGGTGACTCACGAGCGCGATCGCGAGCTGTACCGAGGCACGCGTCTCGCCCGCGAGCTCGCACAAGGTGCGCGCCAGCTGCACGTCGAGAGCAGAGAGCGCGTCAGCTGCACGCAGCTCGCGCAGCGAGTGGAGCGGCGAACGCGACTCGGTCACGCCACACCTCCGGGGCTGCGTAGCGCTTCGGAGAGGGCGTGCACGAGCGCATGGCACGGCCGTGCGCTGAACACGCCGGTGCCTCGCGCATGCGCGGGGTCCATGCCGCGCACGAACAGATAGTACGCACCACCGAAGTGGGCTTCGTAGTCGTAGCCGGGCACGCGCCGTTCCAAGTAGCGGTGCACGGCCACGGTGTAGAGCAAGTATTGCAGCACGTAGTGGTGCTCGTGCATCGCGGCTTGCATGGGTGCGTGCGCGTAGTCGGCTGCGTCGGAACCCAGGTGGTTCGACTTGTAGTCGAGCACGTAGAAGCGGCCTTCGTGACGCGCAACCAGATCGATGAAGCCCCGCAGATAGCCTTGCAGCGCGGAGAACCCGAGCCGGCCGACGCTGTCGGCGTACACGCGCTCGGCATCTGTCACGGCGTGCTCGCGCAGCACGCGGGCGAGTGCGGCGGCGCGCAGCGGCGTACCTCCGTGGTCGCCCTCGGCGTGTGCGACCGGGAACATGAACTCGAGCTCGTTCAGACGCTGGTCGGGGCCTAGACATGCGAGCTCTGGAAGACCCGCCTCGTCGATCCGCGTGATCAACGTGCGGGCGAGCGCCTGCGCGAGCGTGGGCGCGGCGGTCACGGCCATGCCGTAGCCGGTCAAGGTTCGCGCGACGTGCGCGGTCAGCGCGCTCGGATCTTTGGCGCGAAAGTCGATGGTCTCGTAGATCGAGTGGATCAGGCGCCCGCGCACGGCACCCGTGGGAAAGTCGGCGAGCGCGATGCGGGAGCCGAGGGCGAGACCCAACTGCGGACCGAGCTGAGGCGCGTCGTCGGCAGCCGAGGCCGGAGCCGCGAGGCCTTCGTCCGCCGCGTCGAGATCGATCGCGTCGTCGACGCTGGCCGTGACTGCCGCCGTGCCCGAGGCCAGGCGCGAGAACGAGCTGGCGCGCATGCGCTCGCGCGGCACACGTGGCAAAGCCGGCTGCACGAGCTCCGCGCGCAGGTGGGTCGGCCGGTACAGCTCCGACGTCACGTCCAAGGTGACGGTTCGCAACGCGATGCCGCCATCAGCGGCAGCGACGAGAGCCGTGAGATCGCTCAGCAGCTCCGCATCGTCCAGCCCGTCGATTCGCTTGCACGTCGCTTCCGCTAGCCGATCGGCAGCTGCCCGTGGATCCTGATGCAGCAGGTAGCCGAGCGCCGATTTCTCGGCCTCCTTGAAGCCACCCCAAACGACGCTGACTCGGTGGCGAGCGCGGGTCAGCGCCACGTAGAGCAGCCGTAGGTGTTCGGCCAGCGCTTCGATCTCCGCTTGCTGTTGGTGGTCTGCGCGCGCCCCGTGCTTGGGATCGTGATCGAGCGTGAGCCGGTCCGCGTGTTGCTTATCGTGGTACGAGATCGGGTCGCCGCTACCGCCTTGCAACAGGCGCCCGTCCCACGAGAACGGGCAGTACACGATCGGGTACGCGAGACCTTTGCTCTTGTGAATCGTGGTGAGCGTCACCGCGTGCGCGTCGCTCTCGAGCCGGATCTGCGCCGACTCCGCCGCCATGCCCATGTCGCTGCGGAAGCGAACATCGCCGCGCATGCGGCGATACCAAGACAAGAGCGCGAACGAGCCTTGGCGAGCCTGCAGCGCCTGCGTGTGCAACAGCTCGAGCAGATGCGCGAGATCGGTGAGGCGGCGCTCGCCGTCGGCAAGACCAAGCACGCGCGCAGCGACATCCTCGTCATCCTGCAGGCTGTACAGCGCCTGCACGACACCGCGTGTTTCCCACAGCTCGTGCCAGCGATGAAAGCTCGCCACGCAGGCCTCCCAGCCCACGTCGCTCGCTTCGAGGGCGATCAGGTCGTCCGCGTTGCGCCCGAGCAGCACGGTCAAGAGCGCCGCACGGATGCGCGAGGCGGTGCCGGGCTCACACAGCGCCGCGAGCACGCGCTCCAGCTCCGCCGCCGTCTCGGAATCGAAGACGCTGGAGTCGCCATCGAGCACGGCAGGCACCGAAGCTTCGCGCAGCGCGTGTTGCACGGCACGAGCCTGCGCGTTGGTACGACAAAGGACGGCAAAATCACGAGGCCGAAGTGGTTGGCCATCCAGCTGCGCGCCGGAATGCAGCAGCTGGACGATCTCGTGGGCAACCAGGTATGGCAGCTGCACACCCGCGTCACCCTTGTTGATCTTGCCGGGCTTCTTCTTGCCCTTCTTCGGCTCGTCCGCAGCCGGCCTCGGCACGAACAGGATCTCGAGCGGCGGTTTGCCGAGGAGCGTACCGCCAAGGCGGTCACGCGCGTCGTCGGGGGTATCTACGGGTTGAAAACGTATCTCCGAAAACCAGAACGGCGCACGCGCGCGCGACCAGAGCGTGTTGACCGCGCGAACGAGGCTCGGGTCCGAGCGATGGTTGGTGGGTAGCGTGAACCGACGCGTTGCAGCTTGCTCCGCCGCGCGCATGTACGCGAACACGTCCGCGCCGCGGAACCCGTAGATCGCCTGCTTCGGATCGCCGATCAGAAAGAGCGCGAGCGGCGCCTTTTCGTGGGGATCGTAGATGCGCTCGAACACGCGGCACTGAACCGGGTCGGTGTCCTGGAATTCGTCGATCAGCGCCGCCGGGTAGCGAGTCCTTATTTCCTGCACGAGCCGCTCGCCGCGCGGCCCGTCGATCGCGGCGCGCAGCGACAACAATAGGTCGTCGAAGCCGAGCACACCGCGTTGGGTCTTCCGACGCGGCAGCTCGGCTCGAACGTAGCGGACGAAGCTCGACTTGAACGCCAAGAGCGCGCGATCGAGTAGCTCGCCCGACACTGCACCTTTT
>JADGRF010000301.1 GCA_017881055.1 Sandaracinaceae bacterium | reverse complement strand
TCGCAGCCTGTTCCCTCTCCAGGCTGTCAGTAGCAATCACGCCCAGCCCAGCAGCTTGTTGGGCGTCGTGCCGGTCTTGCGGCACATGTGCTCCAGCGTTTCGATCGACATCTCGCGCGCGCCGCGCTCGAGATCCGAAAGATAACCGCGGGAAATGCCCGCGAGCTTCGAGAACTCTTCCTGTGACATCTTCTTCTTGTCGCGCAGCTCCGCTAGCCGCTTACCAATGGCTTTCGTGAGCGCGGTCTGGTCCTTACGTCGCATCGCTCTCCTCCATTCGCGCGGAGCGCCGAAACGACTCCGCGTGTACTTCGCGTGGACCCGCCGAGACGGGTGCCGCGCTGATTTCGAGAGGCGCCATCCCCGCCGCCCATTTGATGGCATGGATTCTACGATCTCTTTCACGAACGGCAATCGTGCAATGCAAGGTCGGGGCGTACTTTTTCCAGAAACGGAGGCCGTCTGCGGTTCAGCGCGTTGTGTATGCTGCAGAGCGCATGTGTTTGTTCAGGCACACCACGATCGCCGGCTTTGTGACCGTCTTGCTGGTCAGCTCATGCGGCGGTTCGCTCCGCGAGTCTTCGCCTGCAGCTGGCGGCGGCGTTCCGACCGCAGCTAACGGCGGGCCCGGGCTGGCCGCTAATGGCGTCAGCGCGCCGAATTCAGTGTCGGCGGACACGGTCGCCCCACAGGCTGGGCCAGCGCCTTCGGTAGCGCGACATAATGCCGCACTCGACCAGCCGACGAGCGTTGGCCGCTACGACGTAATCGAGCTGTCGTTTCCTTACGCCAGCGGGGCGCTCGCCAATCCGTGGCAAGACGTGTCCGTCACCGCCGCGCTCCGCACGCCGGGCGGCCGCTTGATCCTGATCGAGGGCTTCTACTACGACTCGGATAATTACCGAGTGCGCTTCGCGCCGACCGAGCTTGGCGAATACCAGTACACGGTCGACGTGCGTGGCCCGTACGGCAACGACAGCTACGAGGGACGCTTCAGCTCGGTCGCGTCCTCGAACAAGGGCTTCCTGCGCAAGCTTGCGAGCAATCCGTACCGGCTCGTGTTCGACGACGGCTCGATCGCAAACGCAGTCGGCATCAACGACTGCTTCGCGAAATCGGGTGAGCTGAAGGGCTTCGTCGAAGAAGGCCACGAGGTCGATCTCGAGTCGTACATGCGCGCGTTCGGTGCCGAAGGCGCCGGCTTCAACGTGTTTCGCTGGAACCCCGGCAACTGCAGCTTCGACATCTACGGCACGCTCCGCGCGAGCGGCAACACGTACTTGGTGCGCGAGTCGAAGTGGGCGGATCGACTGCTCGCGTCTGCGCGTGCACACGGGTTCCACGTGATGTTCGCGTTTTTCTGGAAGCCGCCGGACCCGCAGCTCGAAGAGGAATACAAGCAGGCCGTGCGCTACACGATGGCCCGCTACGGGGCGTACGTGGACGTCTGGGAAATCACCAACGAGACCGAGGAAGCCAAGTTCCCGTTCAATTTCATTCAAGTCTTCAGCGCGTACGTGCGCTCGCTCGATCCGTACAAGCGCATGGTGACCAACAGCTTCCCGCGCAGTGGCGACTTCCACGTGCTCGACGCGCGCTCGCCGCACGTGCAGATCTCCCAGGACGCCTACCTCGACATGAAAGCGGTGACCACCGACTTCACCACCGGTGCCCCGGTGATCGCCGGCGAGGTCTACAACCCCGGCAACCGCAACTGGGATCAATACTCCGCGCAGCGCATGCGCATGTACTCGTGGACGTCGTTCTTCTCAGGCCTCGTCGACGTGTACTGGGCGACGACGTACAAGCGCACCTACGAGGGCGTGCCCGGAAACATGTACTTGGGCGCAGAGGAGCGTGGTTACATCGCCACGCTGCAGAAGCTCACGGCCAACGTGCCACCGAGCAGCGAGTTTTCGGTGTTGAAGTTGACTGGCCTCGCGACCGGCTATGCGTTGCGTTCGAGCACGACGCTGCTCGCATACCTGTACTGGCCGTTCGGGCAGAAGGAAAAGCTCACGACGTCGTTCACGGTCGACGTGCCGAGCGACGGAACCGCGAGCTGGATCAACCCGGCGACGGGTGACGTCGTGCAGCACGTAGCGGTGCACGACGGTGTGCGCAAGCTCGTGACGCCACCGTTCGTGCAGGATCTCGTGCTGTCCGTTGAGTGAGCTACGCGTGCACGCGCGGACGGTGCTGCGACCACGGAGCCGCGGTCTCGATCTGCGCAGCCACGCGCAGCAGTAGATCTTCGCGCGCTGTCGCCGCCACTAGCTGCACTCCAACCGGAAGACCGCTCGCCGTCATGTGCCCCGGCACCGAGATCGCCGGTTGCCCCGACATGTTCCAGGGCAGCGTGAACACACCGTAGGGCGCGGAGCGCAGAATGGCTCGCAGCGGTTCCTCGGGCGTGGAGGTGAGCGTGCCGAGGGTCGGCGGCGGTGCGGCTTGGGTCGGGGTGAGCAGCAGATCGAACTCGCCGAACCAGGTCGCGAGCCTGCGACCGAAGCCGTGGATGTACTCCAGCGAGGCGAGATGCTGCGTCGCGAGCGCCTTTTGGCCGAGCTCGGCGAGCGTCCAGGTCAGCACTTCGACGTCTGCGGCGCCGACCGGCCGGCCGACGCGCTCGCCCCAGACGGCGAGGCTGCGCGCCAGGTTCACAGCGACGATGCCGATGTACGCAGCCACGCTCTGCGGCTCTTCGAGCGCGGCTGGATGGGCTTCTTCCACGTGGTGGCCGAGACCTTCGAGCACGCGCGCCATGCGGTCGACCGCAGCGACGCAGTCGGGCTCGACCTTGATGTCGCGCAGCGCGCCGCGCATCACACCGACGCGCAGCTTCTCGTTGCTCGCGAAGATCTCGTGCGCGAACGGGCGGGCGGGCGGTGGGGCGCTGTAGGGATCACCGGGCATTGCGCCGGAGGTGACGTCGAGCAGCGCTGCGGCATCGCGCACGCTGCGCGTCAGCATGAACTCGCAGGACAGACCGCTCCAGCGTTCGCCGAGCGCGGGGCCGAACGAGTTGCGGCCGCGCGTGGGCTTGAGGCCAAGCAACCCGCACATGCTGGCGGGGCCGCGAATCGAGCCGCCGCCGTCGCTCGCGTGCGCGACCGGCACCAGGCCCGCGGCGACTGCCGCAGCGGCGCCACCGCTCGAGCCGCCGGGCGAATGATCGAGATCGAAAGGATTGTGCGTGGCGCCGTAGGCCTCGGGCTCGGTGGTCGCGAGGATCGCCAGCTCCGGCGTGTTGGTGCGTCCGAGCGAGACGAGACCCGCGGCGAGCAAGCGCTGGGTGAAATAGCTATCGCTGGTCTCGTGGTAGCTCGCCGCTTTCAAGAAGCGGCTGCCGGCGTGGTTGGGCTGGCCGGCTTCGGCACCGCCGATGTCTTTCATCAGCGTGGGCACGCCGCGGAACGGCCCCGCGGGTAGGTCGGCGCTTGCGGCGCGCGCGCGTGCACGCTCGAACGCGGTATGAATCACCGCGTTGAGGCTCGGATTGATGCGCTCGATGCGCGCGATCGCCGCGTTGGTGAGCTCGAGCGGCGAGACTTGCTTGCTGCGCACCAGCTCGGCAAGCGCGCTGGCGTCGAGAAAGGCTAGCGAATCCGACATCGGGTGCTCCGCGGTGGGTGGTCAGTTGCGCACGTAGAAGCCGATGATGAACGTGGGCTGCGCAAGCGCGGCGTCCACGACGTACTTGGTTCCGGTCTTGAAAGCCTGCACGTGCGTGGAGAACCAGTGCATCGAGTAGCCGCCATCGAGGACGAGGCCAGTCGATGGGAACAGGCCCATGTGCAAACCTGCGAAGGCCTGCGCGGTGTAGCCACCCGCGAAGCTGTTGGTGCCGCCGACGAGGCTGTTGTCGGCGAGGTCGGCGCAGAAGCCAACGGGGGCCGCGAGATAGATCTCGAAGCGATCGCTGAACGGGTAGCGCAGCTTGGGCAGGAAGCTGAAGTCGAAGAGCGTGCTGCGACCTGCGCCGCGCGCGTGCGACGCGCTCGGCACCCATTCGGCCACGCCGAAGTTCAAGCCGAGCACGATGTACGGATTGATCGGGTGCTCGTAGCGCGCCACCACGCCGAGGGTGATGTCGAGCGCGAGCGGCGTGTTCTGCAGCTTGGCCGTGCCGCCGATGCCGACCAGGGCATCCAGCGAGACGTTGCCGTGCCGCCAGTTGAAGCCGCTCTCGTACGGATCGTACGGGTCCGGTGAACGCATCAACTGCACCTGCGTCTGCGGCGCCGGCTGCGGCGCCGGTGTGGTCGGCTGCGTGGTCGGCTGCGCTGGCCCCGGCTCCAGCCGAGCCTGGGCCTGTGGCTGTCCCGGCGCTGCTTGCGGCTGTCCGGGCGAAGCCTGGGGCTGCGGCTGCGCGTGCGCCACGCTCGCCACGGCTACGAGCACGAACAGACTCGCGAAGCACGCCCGACGAAGGATCGAAAGCATTACGGGCGCCGAGCCTAGCGTACGCCGGGCCGCGCCAGAAGCCCCGAATGGTCCTTGCC
>JADGRF010000300.1 GCA_017881055.1 Sandaracinaceae bacterium | reverse complement strand
CGTGTGATCCGGACGCCGAAGCTGGCGCCGAAGGCCAATGCACATTGCGAGCGGGCGATCGGGTCGGTTCGCCGCGAATGCCTCGACCACATCCTCATCTTGAACCAGCGGCATCTGCAGCTCGTGCTCGACGAATACCGTGGCTATTTCAATACGAGCAGGCCGCATCAGGGCATCGCTCAGCGGCGCCCGTCGAGCTTCGACAGGCCGGCGCTCAGACGGAAACCGCCAGCGGTCGTTCGAGTCGTCGCTAGGTCTGTCCTCGGCGGCCTGCACCACACCTACCAGATCGCGGCATGATGGCAGACGTCGCCAGCATAACCTCGCGGATGACCCAATCGGTTACCACAGGTCTGGCAGCGACCGATGATCTCGGCAAGGGATGGCGTGTGGATTCGTCACTGCAACTGCGCTCACCCGTCGGTGCGCGCGCGCTCTACGCGATCGGTCCGATGTGCTGCGGTGAGCTGTTCGAGTCGTCAGCGATCCCTGAGATTCGACGGCACGCGCGGGACCTGTCCCGTCGTTTGACGCGGGACGCAGTGCCATCTTGAGGCGCAATCCGTGGGCGATGCTGCTGTTGCCCTTCGCCCTCGCTGCCTGTCGAGGCAGAGCATCGGCGCCAGCCACGCTCGAATGCGGAGAAGCGATCGCGGGATCGGGCGCACTGCTTCGGCCGGGCGCGACGATCTTGATCGGCGATCTGCACGGGACCGAGGAGCTGCCCCGAGCGCTCGGCGATCTCGCCTGCAGCGCCGCGCGCGCTGGCCTGGTGGTCGACATCGGGATCGAGATGCCGAACGAGGAACAGCCGCGGGTTGATGCCTTCTTGCGATCCGACGGAGCTGAGCGGGCACGCACCGACTTCCTGCAGAGCCCGCTCTTCTGGAACGTGCCGCCCTCGCAAAACGACGGTCGCGCCAGCCAGGCGCTGCTCGAGCTGTTCGACCGAGTCCGTCGGTTGAGCCGTGCTGGTGTGCCGATCCACGCCTTCGGCTTCAACGATCGCGGCGTCGACTATGACGTGGGAATGGCGCGAACCATCGAGCGGACGCGCGCGGCATCACCGAGCACGCTGCTGCTCTTGTATGCGGGAAACAATCATACCCGCCTCGACGAGGGCTACCCGATGGGTGCGCACCTCGTAAATGCGGGTCTGGAAGTGGTCTCACTCGATTTTCGCATTGCGAACGGCAGCGCATGGACCTGCACCGACAGCTGCAAGCCGCATCCGTTTGACGGACAGCAACTGGGATCGCGTCGGTTCATTTCGCGTACCTCGCGTGGCGCGTTCGACGGCTTCTTGTACGTCGGCCCAATTCACGCTTCGCTGCCGGCGATTCTGCCTCGCTGACGCTCGCCGAGCGCCGCGCCTTGCCCCACCGCTGCCGACGGCAAACCCACCAGATGTGCGTAGCGGCCGCCGAGTGCAAGCAACTCGGCGTGCGTGCCCCGTTCGATGATGGCGCCGCGTCGCTCGGTCTCCGCGTCGAGCGCGCTCGTCGCTTCGTCGAGCAGCAGCACCGCCGGCTGCGTGCAGGAGCAGCCGGCGGCTTTGAACTGCACGCGCGTGGTCATCGCCCATCGATTGACGACCGTGCGGAACGCCGATCTCATCCTGGTTATGGAGAACCCATGGCAGCGCTCAAAAACGCGCTCGCTGACAGTGACCTGAGCGCCGCGCCGCTCGACCGAGTCCGCGCGCGAGCGTTGGGAGCTGCAGGAGGTAGAGCGTAAGCTGGAGCGCCTCATGAAGAAGACCTACGCGCAGGTACGCGACTTTGCGACCGAGCGCAAGCTCGACTATCGCACTGCCGCCTAGCGCATCGGTCTGTCGCGCATCGAAGCCGCATACGCCGATCGTGGCATCTTCCCGTTACGATACCTCCTTGGTTACGAGACGGGCCTCGATGGATAGTCGCGTCTCGAACCGACCCCTGAATTATATTGGCATCCATGCATTGCTCAAGTAGATTGAATGGATTCCCATGGAACGGACGACAAATGCAGCGACGCCGGAGGTCACGAGGGTACTTGATGATTTGCGTCGCATTGTGCGGGTCTTGCGCACGTCTTCGCGAGCCTCGGAACAGCGATTGGGGGTCTCGGGCGCCCAGCTCTTTGTCCTCAAGGCGCTCTCCGATACCAAAGCGCTCTCTATGAACGCGCTGGCCGCTTGCACCCGCACCCATCAGAGCACGGTCTCGGTCGTGGCGAAGAAGCTGGTCAAGCGCGGGTTGGTCCGTCGTACCGCGTCCGCGAGCGACGGGCGCAGTGTCGAGCTGACACTCACAACCCGTGGACGCGCATTGCTGACGAAGGCACCTTTAGCGGCGCAGGAGAAGCTGATCGAAGGAATCGAGCGGCTATCGCAGCCGGAACGAAAAGGCCTCGCAACCGCGCTCCATCGCTTGGTCGAGGCTATGCAGCTCAGCGAAGAGGCGCCCGAAATGTTCTTCGAGGAAGCCGCCCCGCGCAAAACCAGGAAAGGGGAAACTTCCCGTGGCTGATCACGAGGTCGAGGACGCATCCACAACCGAGGGACTTCCGGTGGCGCCGTCGCTGGGGCCTACGCTCGAAGCCGCTCGTGTTTCGCCGCATGCGACCGTAGTCGATCGACGGGTCTTGTTCATCAGTGGTCTCGCTGTCGTCATTGCGCTGGCGTCGGGCTTGGTGGCCCAAGTCCTCACGCGACTGATCGGGCTGGTCACCAACGTGGCGTTCTATGGTCGAGTCTCCAGTTCGTTTACGTCGCCTGCCGGCAATCACCTCGGATTATGGGTCGTGCTCGTCCCCGTAGTGGGAGGGCTCATCGTTGGTGTGATGGCTCGCTTCGGTTCGAAGGCCATTCGCGGACACGGGATTCCCGAGGCGATGGAGCAGGTACTCACGAACAAGAGCCGCATTCCGGCCCGACTGACCTTCCTCAAGCCGCTGTCCGCCGCGATTTCGATCGGCACGGGTGGACCGTTTGGAGCTGAAGGACCCATCATCGCCACTGGCGGCGCGCTTGGTTCGCTCGTAGGACAACTTCTCAAGACCAGCGCTATCGAGCGCAAGACGCTCCTCTCGTCGGGCGCGGCTGCCGGCATGGCCGCTACGTTTGGCAGTCCAGTCTCTGCCGTGTTGCTTGCCGTGGAATTGTTGCTTTTTGAATATCGGCCGCGCTCTCTCATTCCCGTGGCGCTTGCTGCTGCGACTGCGACTGCACTTCGCATCGCTTTCTCCGGCTCCGCCCCGATCTTCGCGATGCCCGATCTTGTGCAGCCGAGCGGTGCTGCCCTCGCTGCGTACATTCTCATGGGGGCCCTGGTGGGCGTGGCGTCGGTAGGTGTTACCCGTGCGGTCTATGCCGTTGAAGATGGCTTCGAGCGTTTGCCTATTCACTGGATGTGGTGGCCTGCGCTCGGTGCGATCGTGGTCGGTGTTGTCGGTTACTTCGCACCACGCACGATGGGAGTCGGGTACGACAACATCGAGCAGATCGTCTCGGGCGTCGTCGTCGGGCGGACGCTCATCATCTTGTGCAGCCTCAAGTTCGTCTCCTGGGTCGTCTCCCTTGGCAGCGGCACCTCGGGCGGCACTTTGGCGCCACTGTTTACCGTCGGAGGCGGGATCGGTTCCATACTTGGGGCACTTGCAACTCTGCTGGTGCCCAGCTTGGGGGTCGACGTGCGGATCGCCGCGCTAGTTGGGATGGCGGCGATGTTTGCCGGTGCCTCACGTGCCCTGCTCGCATCCGTGGTCTTTGCCTTTGAGACCACACGTCAACCGATCGGGCTGTTGCCTCTGCTCGGCGGGTGCACCTCGGCTTTCCTGCTCTCGTGCTTACTCATGCGGAATTCCATCATGACGGAGAAGATCGCCCGGCGGGGAGTGCGGGTGCTAGGCGAGTACACGGTCGATTTTCTCGACCAAATTCACGTGCGGGACATCGCGCTTCGTCGGGTGGTCACGGTCAGAGCGGAAGAGACCGTCGGAGCCGTACTCGCGTGGATCGAATCGGGCGTCGAAGGCACCAGTCATCAAGGATTCCCGGTCGTTGATCAAGAGGGCCAGCTCGTTGGCGTGTTGACGCGTCGGGATCTCTTCAGCCAAGCACAGCCAGAAAGCTCGCTCCGCGAGTTGGTGACACGCAAGACGACCATCATCTACGATGACAACACCCTGCGCGATGCAGCGGACTCGATGGCGCGGGAGCGCATCGGCCGCCTCCCCGTCGTTTCGCGCGCCGAACCACGTACGGTCATCGGAATCGTTACCCGCAGCGACCTAGTTGAAGCACACGTGGGACGACTACAAGACCAACACTTGGAGCAAGGGATAGACGGACGAAGGGCGACGATCAACTAGAACGTACTTCGCCAGTTATCATGAGCGCTGGTGTTTGTTTGCT
>JADGRF010000050.1 GCA_017881055.1 Sandaracinaceae bacterium | reverse complement strand
TCTCGGCCGTGGTGCAAGCGAAGCTGCGCCTGGTGGGCTTGCAAGGTACCGAGAGCAAGTTGCCCTCGGAGCTGTCTGGCGGCATGAAGAAGCGCGCGGCGATTGCACGCGCCATGGCGCTCGAGCCGACGTTGATATTTCTCGACGAGCCGTCGGCAGGTCTCGATCCGATCACCGCCGTGGAGCTGGACGAGCTGTTGATCACGCTGAACGAGAAGCTCGGTCTCACGTTGGTCGTGGTCACGCACGACTTGGAGAGCATCTTCAAGATCGCCAAGCACTGCATCATGCTCGACCGGCCGAGCCAGAGCATCATCGCCCGCGGCGATCCACGCGAGCTGCGCGAACAGAGCAAAGACCCCCGCGTGCGCGCCTTCTTCAACCGTCGCCCCAGCGAGCCCGCCCACCCATGAATGAGCCTGCAAACCACTGGAAGCTCGGCCTGTTCGTCGTCTTGGCGACGATGCTGTTCGCCACGGGCGTCGTGTATCTTGGCACCACCAGCCTGCGCAAAGAGACGGTTGCGTACACGTCGTACTTCGACGAATCGGTCACCGGCCTCGATGTTGGCTCGCCCGTGCGTTTTCGCGGCGTGAACGTGGGCAAGGTCGTCGGCATCGACATCGCGCCGGATCGCCGGCAGGTCGAGATCACGTACGAGCTGGGCGTCTCCGTGCTCGCGCACTTGGGCCTCGCATCGCCACACGGTCAAGCGACCAAGCTCGCCATCCCACCGGATCTGCGCGTACAGCTCGGCTCGGCGGGTGTGACCGGCGTGAAGTACATCCTGATCGATTTCTTCGATGTGAAGACCAACCCGCGCCCCGTGCTCACGTTTCGGGTTCCCGCGAACTACATCCCCTCCGCAGCGTCGACCATGAAGAACCTCGAAGACACCGTCGTGCGCGCGATGAGCGATTTCCCCGCGATCTCGAACCAGCTGCTCCAGGTGCTGCAACATGTCGATCACATCCTGGTCGACATCGACGGCAAGCACTTCTCCGACAGGGCCTCGGCCACGTTCGATCGCCTCGACCAAACGCTCGCCAACATGGATGCCACCCTGGCGGTGACCCGCGCGCGCATCGGTGGCATCGACACGGTGGGCCTGTCGAATCAAGCCAAGACCGTGCTCGCGAACCTGGATGCGACCATGACCCGGGCGCAGGCGATGATGGCGCGCGTCGACGGCGACAAGGGCGTGCTCGCCAGCGTGCAACGCGCCTCGGACTCGATCGGCGACGTCGCCGTCGATGCACGCGGGCACGGCGCGGAGCTCTCCGCGGCGCTGCGCGACCTGAGCGAGGCCGCGCAATCCATCCGTGCGCTCACCGACGCGCTGGAGCTCGACTCCGACATGTTGCTCAAAGGCCGCTCGAAGGGGAGCAAATGAAGATGCCCACCATGCCGCTCGGTCACCCAATCTTCGTGCGCAGCGTGCTGGCGCTTGCTTGCCTGCCGCTCGCGGCATGCGCGCTGCTTTCCAAGAACGAGCCGCTCACGCCCCGATACTTCACACTCGCCGAGGAGCCGGAAGGGGTCAGGTCTCCGCGTGTCAGCAGCAACACTGGACCGAACGGTCCCTTGCTCGCGCTCGGCCGCGTCGTCGCCGGTGCGCAGCTGCACGAGCGCATTCTCTATCGCAGCGGCGATCACGAGGTCGCGTACTACGACGACCGCCGCTGGAGCGAGCGTCCGGACGTATATCTGCGCCGCGCCTTGCAGCGCGCGTTGTTCCAAGAGCGCGGCCTGCGAGAAGCCGTCTCGGGCGCCGCTCCGACCCTGCAAGCCGAGCTGCAGACCTTCGAAGAGATCCGCGGCAAGGAGCCGCGCGTGCGCATGCAGGTGCTGATCGCGCTCGACGACGGCCGCACGATGCAGCTCACCGAGACGGTCACGGTGGACGCGCCGGTGTCTGCCGCGAAGAACGACGACGCACAGGCCAACGCCGTCGCAGCTGCATTCGACGAGGCGCTGCACACAGGGGTGGAGCAGATCGCCGATCACGTGCTCACCAAGCTGCAGGCGTCGCTGGCACCGGCTGCGCCCTGACCGTCCAGCCGCTTTTAGCTGGAGAAGGCGTTGCGTTCGCCGAACGCGGGCCTATGTTGCCGACATGTCGACACTCACTCGCGGCTTTGCGCCTGTTTTTTGCTTCGTGCTCGCGGCAACCACGCTCCTGAACACGGGCTGTGGCTACAACGAAGTGGTCGAGCGCGACGAGGACGTGAAGGCCAATTGGGCCGAGGTCCAGAACCAGTACAAGCGCCGTGCTGACCTGGTGCCGTCGCTCGTGAAGGTCGTGCAGGGCTCGGCGAAGTTCGAGCAAGACACCTTGAAGCAAGTCGTCGACGCGCGCGCCAGTGTGGCCGGCATCAAGATCGACGCGTCCACGATCGACGACCCGCAGAAGCTGGCTGCGTTCGAAGCGGCGCAGGCCAAGCTGTCGGGCGCGCTGTCGCGGCTCTTGGTCGTGTCCGAGAACTACCCCGACCTGAAAGCCAGCGCGGGGTTCCGTGACTTGCAGGCGCAGCTCGAAGGCACCGAGAATCGCATCGCGGTGGCGCGCGGTCGCTTCATCGCGGCGGTCGCCGAGTACAACAAGGTCGTGCTGCGCTTTCCGTCCAGCATGGGCGCGTCGATGCGCGGCATGAAGGTGCGGCCCACGTTCACAGGTGACGCCGCCGACGCCAAGCCCCCCGAGATCAAGTTTTGAGGGCAAGCCGCAAAGCGAATCTGCCAGTCGCGCTGCTCGCGTGCGCGTTGCTCGCGGCGTTCGCGCACCACGCGCGTGCGCAGCCCGTCCCCGTGCTAGAGGCGCACGTCAACGACTACGCGCACGTCTTGTCTGCCGAGCGTGCTAGCGCGCTCGAAGCGCGCCTGTCGGACTACGAAACACGCACGCACCACCAGTTTGCGCTCTTGACCATCGCGTCGCTCGCGGGTGGCAGCATCGAGGACTTCGGAATCCGCGTCGCGGAGCAGTGGAAGCTCGGGCACAAGGGTGTCGACGACGGGTTGATCCTGATCATCGCACCCGCGGATCACAAGATGCGCGTCGAGGTGGGGTACGGCCTCGAAGGTGTGATCCCCGACGCGATCGCGGCGCGTGTCGTGCGCGAGGTGCTCGCTCCGTCGTTTCGGCAAGGCGATTTCGCAGGTGGTATCGACGCAGCCTTCGGCGCCCTCATGCACGCGGCGTCGCCCGACTTGCCCGGCAATCAGCCGGCCGCGCAGAAAGAAGCACCGCCCGTAGGGTCGCTGGTGCCGCTGCTCCTGCCGTTCATCATCTTCTTCGTGCTGTTCCTGCTGTCACGCGGCGGCGGCGGAGGCATGGGCGGCTTCTTGCTCGGTTCGATGCTGAGCGGCGGCCTCGGTGGACGTCGCGGCGGTGGCTGGGGCGGAGGTGGTGGCGGAGGCGGCGGTGGTTGGGGCGGCGGCGGCGGCGGCGGATTCGGCGGCGGCGGCGCCTCTGGGAGTTGGTGACCTCTGGGAGTTGGGATATGAGCCTCTTCGATCAAGCTGCGCTGACACGCATCGAAGCCACGGTCGCGCGTGTCGAAGAACGCACTGCGGCCGAAATCGCCGTGGTGACCGTGCCGCGTAGCGACGCGTACCACGATCTGCGCCTGCTCTACGCCACGGCCTGCGCCGTGACCGCGGCCGCGTGGCTGCATTGGTTCTCGCCGCATACCACGGTGACCGCGCTGCTTTGGTTGCAGCTGACAACGGTGGCGTCAGTCTGGCTCGCTTCCGGAGTGGGGCCGGTCTTGCGCCTGCTAGTGCCCTCCGTGCGCACGCATGCCAGCGCTCGGCGCGCCGCCCGTGAGGCCTTCCTGCGTCACGAGGTGTTCGCCACCCGGGCCCGCACCGGCGTTTTGATCCTGGTCTCGGAGCTCGAGCGCTGCGTGGTGATCCTGGGGGACTCCGGGATCCACGCGCGCGTGCAGGACAGTGGCTGGCAGGAGCACGTCGATCGCTTGGTGTCTGCGATCCGCGCCGGCCGCGCCGCGGACGGTACGTGTGAGGTGATCGAAGCGATCGGCGCGGTGCTCGCCGTAGGCGTTCCTGTTTCAGCTGACGACACCAATGAGCTCGGCAACGCCGTGCGCCGCGACGACACCTAGGCGCGGCCTGCGCCCGATCGAAACTGAGTGAGAGCTGCGATGCGCGTCAGTGCGTCGCTCGGTGCGTCCGCGGGAAACGGACAGGACGAGCGCTCGAGCCGCGCGAGCCAGCGCAGGTCGAGCGGCTGGGCTAGATCCTCGACGTTCACGGCCGCGCCCGTGTTCTCTTTCAGCTCGCCCACTTCGTGCCCCACGCCGACTGCGAAGCCCGCCAGCAGCAGAGCCGAGCGAACCGAGGTCGCGCCGCTGTAGGTGTGCACGGTGGCGCCTGGGCGGCACACCCGAAAGAGCGCGCTGAACGCGGCCACGGTCCACAGCTCGGCGTTCTTGCGCGGAGAAAACGGGTCCCAGAACACGACGTCCGCGGAGCTCTCCGGGAGCTGCGCGAGCTTCGTGAACAGGTCGCCCTCGTGCAGGCGCCACTCGGTCCGGGCCGTGGAATGCCGACCGTGCGTAGACAGCGCGCGTCCCGCCACGCCAGCCGCGTCGACGAAACCGAACGCTGCGCAGTGCTCTGGCGCGAGCGCGAGCTCGAGCGCGGCCAGGCTGCGATCGAAGCTCAGAATCTCGAGCAGGCGGTCGCTCGCGGATAGACGTTCCGACAGCTGCCACGCGCGGATCGCGTTGCTGCCCGCGCCCAGGCCCACGTCGAGCAAGACCAACGGCGTCGGCGCGTGCGCGCGCAGACGAGCCTCGAGCCGCGAGGGCGTCACGTACAGCTGCTCGGCCTCTACGAGCGGTCCCACGACGGGGTGCATCAGCTCGCCGGTCAGTCGATCGCGCACGGCCGGCGCACCGCTTCGCGTGCGCACGATCTCGCAGTCGAGCGCGGGTGCGCCGGTGCTCAGCGTGTTCGCCGTGTTCACGCGCGCTCCGCGGCCGGCGCCGGTCCGAGCTTCTTGTCGCTGTGCTCGTGGCGATCGATCGCAGCCAGCTTCGCGTGTGCGTACCCGTCGTAGCGACCTTGCTCGATGGCGGCGCGCGCCTCGGCCATCAGCGCCTGATAATGATGCAGGTTGTGCAGCGACAGAAGGCGCGGCCCGAGTGGCTCGCTGCACTTGAACAGATGGTGCAGATACGCGCGGCTGAAGCGCTGGCACGTGCTGCACGCGCAGCTGGCATCGAGCGGCACGTCGGCGCTGGTGTTGGCCCCGCGCGTCACGCGCACGCGGCCGGTCGAGGTGAACGCGGTGCCTTGCCAGGCCAGGTGCGTGGGCAGCACGCAGTCGAACATGTCGACGCCTGCCAGCATGGCGTGCAGCAGGTCGGGCGGGGTGCCGACCCCCATCAGGTAGCGCGGCCTGTCAGCTGGCAACAGCTCCGCCGACAGGTGCGTGATGTCTTCACGCTCGGCGCGCGTGTCGCCGACGGCGAGGCCGCCCAACGCGAAACCATCGAACGGATGCTCCGTCAAGAACGCCGCCGACTCGCGACGCAGCGTCGGCACGACGCCCCCTTGCACGATCGCGAACAGCGCCTGCGCGGGGTTGCTACGCGCCGCCAAGCTGCGCAGCGCCCAGCGGTGGGTCTGTTCCATGGCGTCGCGGGTCGCCGCTTCGTCCGCGGTCGAGTCGATGCACACGTCCAGCACCATCATGATGTCGGAGCCGATCGCGGTCTGCAGCTCGATCGAGTGCTCGGGTGAGAGCAGGTGGATGCGCTGGTCGACATAGCTGCGAAAGCGAGCGCCGCGCTCGCTGATCGTGCGGTCGGCGGAGAGCGAGAAGATCTGATAGCCGCCCGAGTCGGTCAGCACCGGTCCCGACCAGCCCATGAACTTGTGGATGCCGCCTACGCGCCGGAACAGCTCGGGACCGGGCCGCAGCATGAGGTGATAGGTGTTGGCGAGGATGATCTCTGCGCCAAGCGCCGTCACGTCCAGCGGATCGAGCCCCGTGACCGTGGCGCGTGTGCCCACGGGCATGAACGTCGGCGTCTGCACCGTGCCGTGTGGGGTGACGAACGCGCCGCGGCGCGCGCGCGAGTCGCGATCGACCGCGCTGACTTGAAACGGAAGAAGCGTCATCCCGGCATCACGCACGGCAGGATAGCGCGAAAGCCG
>JADGRF010000299.1 GCA_017881055.1 Sandaracinaceae bacterium | reverse complement strand
CTCGGCCGCGAGCTTCATCCGGTCGTTGGCGTGGTCGAAGGCCGGTGATGTGACGTCGTGGTGCGGCTCGGTCTCCGGCGGCACGGGGCTTGTGCCAGGCTCGGGGGGCGGGGACTGCAGGGGTGCGTGCTTCTTGGTCATGACGGACTCGAGGGAAGTGAGGAGTGAAAGCGCGGAGCGTGTATTGGAATATCGGGGCCCGTTGGCCGTAGCCGGTATCGCGCGATCGGAGTAGTCCCGCTGTCCGCCACGCCCCTCGCACCTCTGTCGCCGGCGTTGCGCACCAGGCGTGGCTTCGGACCGGCAGCCGGGCGCGTGACCAACGAAGTGACAGTGCCGCAACGGCTTCGTGCCGGTGCGGGGTTTGGTGTTTGGGGCGCCGAATGAGCGGGGTGTGTCAATCAGTATGTTCATTCGTGCCCTGTTTGTGCATCATCGGCCGGCAGGGTCAGCACGAACACGGACCCCGCAGAGGACGAGCGCAGCAGGTCGAGCTGGCCGCCGTGTGCTTCGGCGATCCAGCGTGCGATTGACAGCCCCAGGCCGGCCCCGCTGGCGTTGGAGTCGCTGTACGGCCGCGCCTCGTCCGCGCGGACGAAGCGCTCGAAGATGCGTGGCTGCAGCTCGAGAGGGATGCCGGACCCGGTGTCGGCAACCTCGAGCCGATAGCCGCTGGTGTCGGTGCCGAGGTGCAGTGTCACCGACGCGCCAGCCGGCGAATGCTTGAGGGCATTGTCGACGAGATTGAGCACGAGCCGATGGAGGAGTGCCTCGTCGCCGACGAAGGGCGCTTCGTCCGGCAGCGTCAGCGTCAGGCTGACGTCACGTGCACTCGCCAGTGCACGAACCGTGCGTGCGCAGTCCGCCACCACCTCCTCGAGGTAGAGCGGCGCACGACGCATCGGCACCTCGCCGGCATCTGCACTCGCCAGGAGCAGCAGGTCGTCCACAATCAAGCGCATGCGGCGACCGGCGTCGCGTACGATGGAGAGCGAGTCCTCGTACTCCGCGGCACTGCGATCACTACGCGACAGTGCAAGACTCGCCTCGTGCTGGATGACGGCGACGGGTGTGCGCAACTCGTGCGACGCATCGGCCATGAACTGGCGTTGCTGCGCGAAGGCCTGCTCGAGACGCCCAAGCAGGTCGTTGATCACGGTGGCGAGCTGGCCAACCTCGTCGGCGGCATTCGCGATCGGCACCCGTTCACCCAGGTTCGTCGCTCCGATCCGCGCGGTGCGCTCACGCATCGTGATCATTGGTTCCAGGCTCCGCCGGGCCAGCATCCATCCGCTCAGCCCGGCGAGCAGCAGCGCCAGGGGGATCGCGACAAACATCGCACGCCGCGCGTCCGCGAGCGTCTCCTCTTCATCGTAGAGCGAGACGACTGCTGCGACCACGAACCGGCCCTCGGGCAGGTTGGCGGACGCCAGCGCTGCCCGGTAGCCGCCCTCGCGATCGGGCAGGGCGACGACCTGGGGCTCCGCGGGGCCAAAGGCTCGTGCATCGCGCGCCAGGCGTGCCGTGTCGAGCGACAGCGAAGGTTCTTCGTCGGGCTCGAGCTCGGGACGAGTGAGGCTGACGGCAACGGCCCGGCCCGTCGAATCGAACACCACGAACGCGATCTTTCGAAAGTGCAGCCCTGCAAGCACCTGGCGCGCGGCGTCTGCCGTTGTCGGCTGGCGAGGGCGCTCGCTGAGCAGCGCAGCCCGTAGATGGCCGACGGCATCGAGCACCGCGGCGTCGGTGCGCGCTCGGCTCGTGCGGACGACGAATGCGTACGCCGCCCAGACGAACAGCGCGAGCAACACTGCCAGCACGAGCGTGTGCCAGAGCGTCAGGCGGGCGCGGACCGACTTCAGCATCACTCGTCGCCCTCGTGCGCACGCGAGCCGTGGCTGTCGACATTGGAAGGTGCAGCAAGCATGTAGCCCGCGCCGCGGCGCGTGTGGATCAGCGGGACCGCCGCGCCGCCGTCAACCTTGCGGCGCAGGCGCCCAACGTAGACCTCAAGCGTGTTGGAGAGCGGGTCGTGGTTGTCGTCCCAGACATGCGCCGAAATCTCCGCCCGGCTCACGACGGCGCCCGCGTGCCGGATCAGGAACTCGAGCATCGTATACTCTTTGCTCGTGAGTGGAAGCACCCGTCCGCCGCGTGTGGCCGTTTGGCTTCGTGTGTCCACCGCCAAGTCGCTGACGGCGAGCACCTCCGGGGCCAGCGCCGGCTGCCGCCGGTGCAGGGCCCGCAGCCGTGCGAGCAGCTCCTCGAATTCGAACGGCTTGGTCAGGTAGTCATCGGCCCCCGCGTCGAGCCCCTCGATCTTGTCACCGAGCCTGTTCCGCGCGGTGAGCATCAGGATGGGGGCCTGGACGTCGCGCGCACGCAGCATGCGGGCAACATCGAAGCCATTGCGCTTCGGCAGCATCACGTCCAGAACGATGGCGTCATACTCGTTGAGCACGCCCTGCGTGACGGCGCCCTCGCCGTCGGTGACCAAGTCGACAGCGTAGGAACGCTCGCGCAGTCCCTTGGCGAGCGAGCGCGCAAGCAGCGCGTCATCTTCGGCAACGAGAATGCGCATGGCCTAGTATAGCCCGGCTCCACGCCCGTGACGTGTCATGGCACGCTTCCCTCGCCCTTCAGGAGATCGTTGGATTCCTGGTCCTTTTGCGGCTTGCCGAACATCCAGTTGACGCTGAGAATCACGCCGCGAATGGTGCGCGTGCGATCGGAGAGCTGGTAGAACTGCGGGTCGATTGTCGCGGAGCGCTCGCGAGACGTGCTGAACGGGTCGATGACGCGCATGGTCACGTTGAGCTGGTCCTGCATGAGCTTCTTGCGCGCCGCGAAGCTGAACCGCGTCTGGCTACCGGACCACCCCTGCTCGACATTCATGCGTGCGCGATACGACAGCAATGCCTGGATGTCGACGGTGCTCGATGCGCGGAAGGACGCGTTGGTCCTTGCCGTCCACCCAAAGGTCTTCACGTTGAGTCCGGCCGCGCCGCTACCCGCATTGCTGACCTGCCGATACGCGCTCGCCCCGGCGAACCCGGTCAGGCGTCCGCCGCGCTTCGCCAGGGTGACGTCGGCGCCGTAGGCATCGGACGTGGCCACGTTGGCGTACGTTCTCGTGGTGACGCCTGCCGTGTCGATGGTGCGGAGGCTCCGCACGGCGTCGAGCGAATGCCGGTAGTAGGGCGTCACCTGCAGCGTCGTGTGGTCGGTTGACCGCTGCAATCCCAGTTCGAGTGCGCGGATGTACTCCGGCTTCAGGTAGGGGTCGCCGCGTACGATGTTGAGCGGATCGGAATACCGCGGCATCGGGTCGAGGATGTCCGTGTCGTCGGGGCGCCGTATGCGGGTCGAGTAGCTCAGCTTCACCTGATGCGCATCGTCGGGATTGTAGGCGATGAGGGCGCTCGGGAAGACGCTGTTGTACGGGTTATCGTACGTCACGTCGCGCAGCTTCAGCGTGAACTGCGTGGTGGCGCGCTCCAGACGTACGCCGCCTTGAACCAGAAACTTGCCGCGCTGCCCGCTGAGGATGCCATATGCAGCGTTCACGACCTGATTGTACGTGAAATCGTTGATGCGGGTGGAGTCGGGGAGATACGCGCCCCGCGATGCGTCGAACACCTGGGTCCCCAGCATCGTATGCAGGTGTTGCAGGGATCCCTTGTAGCCAGCCTCAACGCGCGTGCGGGCCGAGAGCGGCCGAACGTAATCCACCTTCAGCGTGTTGTCCCCAGGATGTTCCCACGACGTCTGGCTTTCGCGGGCCGTGATGCTCACGGGCG